>JAGQIT010000097.1 GCA_020431135.1 Myxococcales bacterium
GTTCAGGTAGGTGAGGCCGAGGAGGAAGAGCACCTCGGCGTCGAGGCCGTTCCCCGGGAAGTCCTTGTGGGCGCGCTCGAGGCGGCCGATCTCCGCCTCCGGGCGCTGCTTCTCGAGGTAGAAGCGGGCGACGTAGATCTCGTGGCGGAGGAGGCGGCGGTTGACCTCGTCGCGGAGCTCGAGCGCCAGCGGCTCCATGTCCGAGCCCGAGTAGTGATCGAAGAAGTAGCCGAGCTCGCCGAGGGCGTCGCGCAGGCCGGTCTGATCGCGCTGGTAGTAGGGCGGCATGATGCCGACGCCGTCCGGCGCGTTCATGAAGGCCGAGACCGCGGACATGTAGGCGATCCAGCCGTTGCGGACGTGGCGGTGCGTCGGGTGCAGGCGCCCGAACTGCTTGAAGGCGTCCTGGGCGATCGCGTAGTTGCCCTGCTCGAACTCGGCGCGGGCGACGAGGAGCTCGGCCTCGACGGCGTAGCGCGAGAAGGGGAAGCGGATGCGGACGAAGTCGGCGTAGGAGATCGCCTCCTCCCAGTCGCGATCCTCGAACTCGCCGATCGCCAGCTCGTAGTTCTCGAGGGCGGTCTGGCCGTAGTCGAGGGCGAGGTCGGGGCCGACCTTGCACGCGCCGAGGGGCGCCGCCGCGATCACGCACGCGAGGGTGAGCGCCAGGGCGCGGACCGGCGCGGGGCCGACGACGCGGCTCCTCCGGGGGCTGCGCGGCTCGCGGAGGCGGAGGCGGAGGCGGGGACCCATGGGGCGGTGCGCGAACGTAGCCGCCGGCTCCTAGCCTGTCAAACCCCGTATTTTCGCGGCCACGGCGGCGATCGGCGACCCGCCCGCGGGCGAAGAGGGCGGGGCGCGGCCCTCGTCGCTCGGCGTCCCTCACGGGCTCCGCGATCGCGGCCGCGGCCCCGTCGAACCCCGTATTTTCGGGGCCAGGGCTGAGATCGGCTAGGCTCCGGCCGACGATGAGCGGGGGCACCCCACGCAGCGATCGCCGCCTGGGCCTGTGGCCCGCGCTCGCGGTGGTCGCCGGCTCGATGCTCGGGATCGGGATCTTCATCTCGCCGCCCGAGGTCGCCGCGGACATCAGCGGTCCCGGCTACTTCCTGATCGTCTGGGCCCTCGGCGGCTTCGCGGCGCTCTGCGGCGCCCTCAGCGTCGCCGAGCTCGGGGCGATGCTGCCGCAGGCCGGCGGCGACTACCCCTACCTGCGCCTCGCCTACGGCCCCGGCGTCGCCTTCTCGGCCGGGTGGCTCCAGCTCCTCGCGACCTTCCCGGGATCGCTGGCGGCGATGGCCGTCGGCGTCGCCACCTACCAATTGCCGATCCTCGCGGGGCCCGGCTTCGCCGAGTCGATCCACCTCGGGCCGCTGACGATCGGCGCGCCGGCGTTCTGGGCCGCGGTGATCGTCGTCGTCCTGACGGCGCTCAACCACATCGGCGTCGTCGTCTCGGGGCGGGTGCAGCTCTTCCTCACGAGCGCGCCGCTGGTGATCCTCCTCCTCGCTAGCGTTCTCCTGGTCGGCGGCGTCGGCGTCGAGCGGATCGCCGACTGGGCCGCCCACGGCGAGGCCCAGCCGATGCCGAGCGCCGCCCAGTGGGCCCGCGCCTACCTCCCGGTCTACTTCGCCTACTCGGGGTGGAACGCGGCGATCTACATCGGCGGCGAGATCCGCGACCCGGGCAAGAACCTGCCGCGGGCGGTGATCGGCGGGACCTCGCTCGTCGTCCTCCTCTACCTGACGCTGTGCGGCGGCTACCTCTCGCTCTTCCCGCTCAGCGAGCTCGCGGCGGTCGGCGAGGCGGGGACCGCCGCCGCCCGCCAGATCTTCGGCGCCGCCGGGGTCGTCGGCGTGACGACGCTGATCCTCCTGGCGATGCTCGGGTCGATCAACGGCACGGTGCTCACGGGCTCGCGGATCGCCTTCGCCATGGCCGAGGGCGGTGACTGCGTCGACGCGGCGGCGCGCCTCCACCCGCGCTTCGGCACGCCGGTCGTCGCCCTCTGGGGCCAGGCCGCGCTGGCGCTGGTGCTCATCGCCACCCAGACCTTCGCCCAGCTCATGGACTACGCCTCGTGCGCGATGCTGATCACCGGGACGCTGACGGTGCTCTCGGTGATGGTCCTGCGCCGGCGGCTGCCCGACACGAAGCGGCCCTACAAGCTCCACCTCTACCCGATCGCGCCGGTGCTCTACGCCCTGTCGAGCCTCGTCGTCGTCCTCGTTCTCGTCGCCGACCTCGACGCCTCGGTGTTCCTGTCGATCGGCTGGTTCGCGCTCGCGCTCCTCTTCCACGCGGTGGTGATCCGCAAGCGGCGGCCGACCCCGCCGGAGGGCGCCCTCGCGGTCGCGGAGTCGGGCGGCGAGCGCGCGCCGTGAACTCGCGTTCGTAGTACCGTGGTTGTCATGAAGCTCTGTCCTGAGTGCTCGTGCCACGTCCGTGGGAACGCCGCGAGCTGTCCCTTCTGCCAGGCGAGCCTGCGGACGAGCGCCGCGGCGCCGTCGCCGGGGCTCCTCGCCGTGTCGCTGGCCGCCGGCCTCGCGCTGAGCGCCTGCGCCGGTGATGACGGCGGCGCGTCGTCGACGGTGGCCGCCTCGACGAACGTGTCCGCCTCGGCCTACGCGGGGCCCCCACCGGACTCGTGGACGACGACCCCGACCGAGCCGACCGCGACGGACACGAGCACGAGCACGACGACGGGGACGGACACGGACACGAGCACGACGACCGGGACGGACACGGACACGGGCACGAGCACGACGACGGGGACGGACACGGACACGAGCACGACGACAGGGACGGACACGGACACGACGGGGACGGGTACGGATACGGACACGGACACGTCCGGCTAGGGCTGCGACGGGCTGCTAGGGCAAGGGCGCCGTTCGTCCGCGCCTGTTGTGGGCGGCAGACCCCATTGCGCGCGGTGTGCAGCGAGCCTGACCAAAGAGACTTGTGGACGTCGGCGCGTTCTCAGGCGAGGTTGGGGACATGGCCAAACATACGCCCGCCCCGCTCGTCCTCCTCTCCGCCCTCGCGCTCGCCGCCTGCGGCGACGACTCCGTCGGCAGCGCGAGCGACACCAGCTCCGACACGAGCACGTCGACGACGGCGACGACGAACACGACGACGGCGACCAGCGCGAGCTCGTCGTCGTCGACGACCGGTGGGACGATGACCGGCAGCGGCACGGTCGCCGAGACTGAGACCGGGACCGGCACCGACACGACGACGACGGGCGGCGACACGACGACGACAGGCACGACGGGCGTCGACACGGACTCGACGACCGGCGACACGGACTCGACCACCGGCGATACGGACTCGACCACCGGCGATCCGCCCTTCTTCGGCGAGATCCCCGAGACCTGCGAGCAGGCCGAGCTGTCGAAGAGCACCGTCGGCTGCCTCTTCTACGGCATCGACATGGACTCGCACGACAGCGTCGAGAACGGCCAGTACGCGATCGCGGTCGCCAACGTCCAGGCCGAGCAGATGGCGACGGTGTCGATCGAGCGCAAGCAGGGCGGGGTCTGGAGCACGATCGCCGGGCCCGAGGTGCTCGCTGCCCTCGACCTCGGGACCTACGAGCTCCCGGCCCAGAGCACCGACGACAGCGAGCTCGCCCCGGGCAACGCCTACCGCGTCAAGTCGGACGTCCCGGTGATCGCCTACCAGTTCAACCCGGTCGACGGCGCCTCGTCGTACCTCTCCGACGCGGCGATGCTCTACCCGGTGTCGGCGTGGGACTCGATCAACCACGCGATCACCTACACGTCGACGACCGACAACACGAACACGCCGCAGCGCAGCTACGCCTCGGCGGTCGCCTTCGCCGACAACACGATCGTCACGGTGACGCCGAGCGTGGCGACGATCGCCGGCAACGGCGTCCCCGCGGGTCAGCCCGGCGTCCCCTTCGACATCACGCTCAACGAGGGCGACGTCCTCTCGGTCGCGGTCTCGCAGATCGGCACGTCGCTGTCGGGGACGGTCTTCGAGACCGCCAAGGAGACGCCGGTCGCCCTCTTCGCCGGCATCGAGTGCGCCCTCATCCCGACCGACACCTGCTGCTGCGATCACGTCGAGGAGCAGATCGCCGGCGTCCGCCTGTGGGGCAAGCACTTCGTCGGCGCGCGCATGCCGGTGCGCAACGCGAGCAGCCCCGAGACCTCGCTGTGGCAGCTCTACGGCGCCGAGGACGGGACCACCGTCAACCTCACGGCCGACGCCCAGGTCACCGGGCTGCCGGCGAACCCGATCACCCTAAACAAGGGCGAGGTCGTCGAGTTCTTCGCCGGCGGCCCGGCGAGCGAGCCCGGCGACTTCGAGATCGACTCGGACAAGCCGATCGGCGTGATGAACTACATGACTGGCAGCGAGAACATGCCGGCGCCCTACAACCAGACCGGCGATCCGGCGTCGGTGCAGATCCCCTCGGTCGAGCAGTTCCTCCCGCGCTACGTCGTCCTCGTCCCGGGGACGTGGGTCAACGACGTCGGCGTGTTCATCCGCCAGGAGGGGGCGACCGTGCAGATCGACGGCGTGCCGATCGCCGACGCCGAGTTCAACCCGGTCGGCGACAGCGGCTACGAGGTCGCCCGCGTCCCCCTCGCCGACGGCGTCCACCTCCTCGACGGCGTCGACGAGCCCTTCGGCGTGATCATCGTCGGCTACGATCAGTGGGACAGCTACGCCTACCTCGGCGGCACCGGGACGAAGATCGTCAACCCGAACCCGCAGTAGCGCTCGCTCGCGGCTCTTGGGGAGCAGGCGCGGGGCCTGCGCGGCCGCTGATGGGGCGCGCGGGGCCTCCGCGCCGCTCCTCCGCCGCGCCGCGGCGGCTCCGGTGGAGTCTGCTAGGTTCTCGGCCGATGTCCTTCCGCCTCCTGACCTGGAACGTCAACTCTGTCCGCGCCCGCCTCGATCACGTCCTCACCTACCTGGCTGAGCACGAGCCCGACGTGGTCTGCCTCCAGGAGACCAAGGTCGAGGATCATCTCTTCCCGCGCGTGCCCTTTATGGAGCTCGGCTACACGGTCGAGGTCTACGGCGGCAAGACCCACGCCGGCGTCGCCACGCTGACCAAGAAGAGGCCCGACGAGGTCGTCTGCGGCTTCCGCGAGGGCGACGAGGAGAAGCGCAGGCGCGTCCTCTTCACGCGGGTCGACGGCGTCGCGATCTACAACCTCTACGTCCCCAACGGGACCAAGCTCGGCAGCGACGCCTTCACCTACAAGCTCAACTGGTTCAAGCGCCTGCGCGCCCAGCTCGACAAGGATCACGCGCCGAGCGAGCCGCTGATCCTCTGCGGCGACTTCAACGTCGCCCCGGCTGAGCTCGACGTCTTCAGCGTCGAGGTGATGCAGGGGCAGCTCCACTTCACCGACGACGAGCACAGGGTCCTCGGCGAGCTCCTCGACTTCGGCCTCCAGGACTGCTTCCGCAAGCTCCATCCGGAGGAGCCGGGCTTCACCTGGTTCGACTACCGCGGCGGCGCCTGGCGGCGGCGCCACGGCCTGCGGATCGACCACGTCTACGCGACCGCGCCGCTCTACGACACCTGCACGGCCATCGCCCCCGACGAGGAGCCGCGCAGCTGGGACTCGCCCTCGGATCACCTGCCGCTGGCGGCGACGTTCGCATAGAGTGGTTGCCCGAGCACTCGACGCGCGGGCGCGGGCGCGGCGGTCACGGGATGGTGTACGGTTTCGCGCATGCTCCCCTTCGATCGGTCGCTCGCCGGGTCGCTCGCTGAGTTCTTCGCCGCTCGCCTCCCGCTCCGCGCGGGGGCGGTCGCGGCCGGCGGCGAGCGGGTCACGGTCGAGCTCCGGTGCACCGGTGAGTCGTTCGCGTGCGAGTCTCCGCGGGCGCTTCTCCGCGTCGATCTCACCGTCGAAGGCGAGCTCGTCGAGGCCCTCGAGCGCGAGTCGATCCTCGCGCCGCCCTCGGCCTGGCGGGCGCCGGAGCGCGCCCTCGAGCGCCTCGACGCCGCGGTTCCGCGGTGGCAGGCGACGGTCGAAGCGGCGGCCGACGTCGCCGCCCGCCGCGGCCTCCCGCTGGTCGACGGCGAGAGCTTCGGCGCGGCGATCCGTGAGCTCGCGCCCGACGGACGCGAGGCGATCGTCGACGCGCTCTTCGACTGCGTCGATGTCGGCGAGGTCCTGCTCCGGAGGTGGCGCGAGGCCGCGGCCGTGTCGACGATCGAGCGACGCGCCGATCGCTGCGTTGTCGCGGCCTCGCCCGACTTCCCGGCGCCGGCGCAGGTGACCACGCAGGTGATCGACTTCGGGCGCGGCGGGGTCGTGGTCTACCGCGACGGCTACCGCGTCGGCCCCGCGCGGGTCGATCGCTTCGTCGGCCTCGGAGCGGCTCGCGACGCGGAGGCGCGGCGCACCCACGAGGCGCTCGTCGGCGCCGCAGAGGTCGTCATCCTCCCGGAGCCGGAGCTCCTCTTCGACGTGCCGCCGACCTCGGCCACGACGATCGTCTGCTGGGAGCCGCGGCCTGGCGCCCTCGAGGCGGGCGATGATCGCCTGACGACGGATCACTTCTTCGGGCGGGCGCCCAGGCGGCTGCTGTGGCTTCGCGGCGACCTCGAGGCGGCGCTCGCCGTCGTCGACGGGGGGTTGCCGTCGCCGCCGCCTGCCGCCGCGTCTCTCGCGGGGTGGCTCGCCGAGGGGATCGAGGCCGGGCGCTGGGCGGAGCCTCGCTGGCGGCCGCCGATCCTCGTCGAGTGCGGCGGACGCCACGCCCTCGCCTGTGTGATTCGCAGCGACGCGCCGATCGAGGTCAGGGCGCGGCTGCTCGACGCGCTGGTCGCCCTCGGCGTCGACGCCCGGGGGGGCGCCGGGCTCGACGTCTACGGCGCGGACGGACGGCCCGTCGAGCTGCCCCTGGTCGAGGCGGCGCTCCACGGCGGCGACGCGCTCTTTCGCCGCCTCCTCCGCCACGTCGACAGCGTGTCCGCGCGAGACGCCGCGTTCGCGCGCCTGCGTGAGGAGCGGCGGGTCTCGCCGGCGATCCGCGCGGGCGCGTGGCGCTGAGGCGAACCGCCCGCGGCGGCGACCCTCGTGCCTTCGTGAGGTGGCCGCCGCACCAGGCGTACCGCAAGTGGAAATGCGTGACTCTTGGGACAGGCTGCTAGTCGAGCTTGAGCTCGCCGAGGACGCGCTTCACCTCGGGATCGTCCATGCCGATCATCGCGTTGCCGACGCAGGTCTGGGCGCGGTTGATCGCCAGGAGCATCTGATTCCACCGCGACCAGTCGTCGCCGGGGAGCTTCTGGTGCTTGAGGCGGAGGGCGTCGAAGCGGGCGCCGTTCTCGGCGTGCCAGGCGGCCATCGCCGCGCCCATCTTCTTGCAGTCGCCGATGCTGTCGTCGATCGACGCGCGAAGGCCGTCGGCGAGGTCGGCGAGCTCGCGCTGCTCCTTGCGCTCGGGGGAGAGCTCGGGCTCGGGCTTGTCGCCGCCGCAGGCGATGGCCGCGACGAGCGCGAGGGCGAGGCCGCACGCGAGGCGCCGGAGTTGGGAGCGAGAGGGCAGCATCGCCGCGTTATGCCCGTCTTCGCCGGCGCGCGCAAGTTCGCGCGTGACCCCTTCGGCATGGCTCTGCGGTCAGGAGGGGTCGCGGAGATGGAGGTCGCCCGCGGCCGCGCCGGAGAGAACGGGCGCGACCGCGGGCGCGGTGGTGGCGATGGTCGCGGCGCACGGCGTGTGCGCCGGTGGGGAACTCAGGCGATCTGGGTGTAGCGGACGATCGCCGGCTCGGCGGCGAGCATCGGGCCGAGGGCCTCGAGGGTCGCGCCGACGTAGTCCGAGCCCATGTGGGCGTCGGCCGCGGCGGCGTCGTTCCAGGTCTCGTGGGTGACGAAGGCCGTCGGGTCGCTGGCGCACTGGAGAACCTCGAAGCGGACGTTCCCCGGGGCGGTCTTGCTGGTCTCGCTGAGGCGGTTCATCAGGGTGAGCATGGGCTCGACCTTGTCGGCCTGGACCTGAAGACGGGCGATCACCTGGACTTGATTGGCTGTGCTCATGCGCCGATGATTGGCGCGGACTCCTGCGCCGTCGATTGCTGATTTCGTCGACGCGCGGGCGCCCTACGGGGGGTCGCCTTGCGGAGGAGCGCAGCCGTCCCCGGGGCCGTCGCGCGCGGCCGCGCGGCGGTTGATGATCTTCGTCAGCCGTCGTCCGCGAGCTTGCGGAAGCGGTAGGCGAGCTGCGCCCGCGTGAGCCCGAGGGTCCTCGCCGCGGCCGCGAGGTTGCCGTCGGCGCGGTCGACCGCGCCGCGGATCAGCGCCTCTTCGACCGCGTCGAGGGCGACGCCGCGGGCCAGCGCGTCGTCGACGAAGCCGTCGAGATCGACTGGGGAGGGCGGCGCCTCGGCGTCGGGGTCTTCGCGGCGCAGGCGGCCGCCTTCGACGCGGAAGAGGGAGGTCGGGCGGGCCTCGCCGCCGAAGAGGTGGCCGACGTCGATCGTCCCGCCGTCGCCGACGAGGATCGCCGCGCGCTCGATCAGGTTGCTGAGCTCGTGGAGGTTGCCGGGGTAGTCGTGATCGACGAGGGCGCGCTCGGCACGGCTCGAGAAGCCGGCGAGGGTCTTGCCGAGGCGCGCGGCCTGGCGCGCGCGGAGGGCCGCGGCGAGCGGCAGGATGTCACCTCGGCGGTCGCGCAGCGGCGGCAGGTGGATCGGGAAG
>JAGQIT010000098.1 GCA_020431135.1 Myxococcales bacterium
CTGGTGAACTCCAGCGCCAAAAAGTACACCAACCGCGGGCTGCAGTTCCTGGACCTGGTCCAGGGAGGCAACATCGGCCTGATGAAGGCGGTCGATCGCTTCGACTACCGCAAGGGCTTCCGCTTCTCGACCTACGGCAGCTGGTGGATCCGCCACGCGATCTCGCGGGCCATCGCGGACAAGGGTCGGGCGATCCGCCTGCCGGTCCACATGATCGACGCCTACCACAAGGTGTCGAAGGCCCGGCGTGAGCTCGAGACCAAGACCGGCCGCGAGCCGAGCCACGCGGAGCTCGCGGAGCACACCGGCCTCGCGCTGGCGAAGATCGAGCGGATGGACACGATGATGTTCGACCACGCGATCAGCCTCGACAAGCCGGTCTCGGACGAGGACGGCCGGCGCGTCGTCGACTTCCTCGAGGACACGGAGGCCGAGGTCCCGGGCGATCGCCTCGAGGCCGAGGCGATCAACAACCAGGTCCGCGACGTGATCGACATGCTCCGGCCGATCGAGGCCGACATCCTCCGCAAGCGCTTCGGCCTCGAGGAGGACACCGAGCACACCCTCAAGCAGATCGGTGAGCAGTACTCGCTGTCGCGCGAGAGGATCCGTCAGCTCCAGGAGCAGGCGCTCGGCAAGATCCGGCGCGAGCTCAAGCGACGCGAGGTCGTGTAGGCCTTCGACCCCGCGGGGTCGGTGAGGCGGCGGGGACACCCGCCGCCTCTTCTCTTTGGTTGGGCGCCGCCCCGCCGCGGGTCGATTGCCGAGCCCCTGGCGCGCCGCTATCGTGGGCGCCGTGCGACTCGGTCTCAGCGCGCTCCTCTTCGTCGCGGCGCTCGGCGCCTGCGGATCGTCGGCGCCTGCGGTCTCGCCGACGCAGGGAGCGTTCGCCGGCGGGACGCCGCTGCGGATCGTCGGCGAGGGGTTCGCCACGCGCGGGCCGCTCGTCGCGTACGTCTGTCAGCGATCCGCGAAGGCGCTGGTCGTCGAGAGCGATCGCCTGATCCGCCTGAAGACGCCGCCCGCGGACGCGGCCGGGCCCTGTGACATCCGCCTGCGCTTCGTCGACGGCGAGGAGATCGTGCTCTCCGAGGCCTTCTCCTACGACGAGCCGACGGGGAACGAGCCGGTCGACATGTTCGAGAAGATCTCGCGCTCGCGGGCGGAGGCGGAGGCGGAGTAGCGGATCCGCGAGACGTGGCGAGGCTCTCGCTACGACATGTTCGAGAAGGTCTCGCGCTCGCGGCGGAGGCTGAGTAGCGGATCCGCGAGACGTGGCGAGGCTCTCGCGGGAGTCTCGCTCACGCAGCGCTAGCCGGCTGTGGCGAAAGCCCCGTGTGTCCTCGCAAGCGGGCAAGCGAGGGCGCGCGGGGCTCTCGCCGTTGCCTGCTAGGCCCGGTCGATCCGGAAGAGCTGCTGCCCGGCGAGGATCAGCGTTCCGTAGGGGACCAGCGCGCCCGGTCGCAGGCGGACATAGGTGCCGTTCGAGGAGCCGCGGTCCTCGAGGAAGACGCCGGAGTCGTCGCCGATGATCCGGCAGTGGCTGCTCGACACGTAGCCGTCGAGGGGGAACGTGAGATCGCCCTTCTCGCGGCCGATGGTGAACTCGTCGGTCTCGATCGGGAAGGCCTCGGAGGCGATCCCCCCCTCGAGGATCACGCTGACGCGCGCCCAGTAGCCGGGGTTCGGGCTGCCCATGCGCTCGGTGCCGTCGGGGAGGCTGGCGGGCTCCGGGAGATCCTCGTAGAAGAGGAGCTCTTGGCCGACGCGGAAGGTGTCGCCGTGCTCGAGCTCAACGCGACCCTCGAGCTTGCGGTAGACGCCGTTGGTCCCGGAGATGTCGTCGACGACGAGCCCCTCCGGTTGGACCGTGAACGAGCAGTGGCGGGGGCTCAGGTAGAAGTCGGCGTCGAAGGGCGAGCCGTAGTTGCGGCCGAACTCGACGGGGCCGCGCTCGATGTCGATGGCGCCGCCCTCGGAGCCGTCGATGCGGATCACCGTGAGGCGGGCGCGACCGACTCCGACGGGCTTGCTGGGGGCCGCAGCGGCGGGGGTCGGTGCCGCCGGAGCGGGAGCTGGCGCCTGCGGTGCGGGGGCGGGGGCCCCGAGCGGCGAGCCGCAGCCGCCGCAGAAGCGGAAGCCCGGCGGGTTCGCCATCCCGCACGACGAACAGGTGAAGCCCTGGGCCGGCGTTGCGGCCTGGGAAGGCGCGGCCTGCTGGGCCGGTGGCGACGTCGGTGCGGTCGGAGTCGGGGTCGGCGCGGTGGCGGAGATCTGAGGCGGCCGCGCGGCGGCGGGCTGCGCCTGGGTCGGCTCGTTGCCGACGCCTGGAGGGGGCGGAATGACCGCGGCGGGCTGCGGGCGCCGACGGGGCGGGGCGACGACGGTCTTCGGCGGAGGCGCCGACTGGCGGACGGGCGGACGCGGCGCGGAGCGATGCGGCGCCGAACCAGCGCCAGGACCAGGGAGCTTCGCGCCGCAGCCGAGGCAGAACTTGTAGTGGTC
>JAGQIT010001186.1 GCA_020431135.1 Myxococcales bacterium
TCGAGATCACCGTCGACGGCGACGACTGCCGGATCGCCCTCGACGACCGCTCGATCCGCACACGCAACGGCCGCGCCGCGCTCTACACCGCGCGCGACGGGAGCACGAGCCGGGTCACCCACGAGCTCCGCAGCGGCGCCGTCGTCGAGCGCCTCAAGACCCCCGAGGGCCTGCGCACGAACACCTACCGCCTCCGCGACGGCGGCGACGCCCTCACCCTCGAGGTGACGATCCAATCGCCGCACCTCGCCGACGACGTCCGCTACCGCCTCGAGTTCTCGCGCGCCGAGTAGGGGCCCTCGATCCGCTCGCCGCTCTTGCCGTCCTAGCCGCCGCCCGTCACCGTGATCACCGGGCAGCGCTCCGCGAAGGTCGGCGCCTCGATCGCGTCGAGCATCCACGCCGCGACGTCCGCTCGCGGGATCATCGCGCGTCCGCTCACCTTCGTGACCACCCGCGCCTCGCCGGTCGCGGGCTCGTCGCTGAGGCCCGTCGGGCGGCAGCAGCAGACGTCGAGGCCGCTGGCGAAGAGGACCCGCTCCATGACCTCAAGCTCGGCGTAGGCCTTGCGCAGCGCCGTGGTCTTGATGAACGCCTTGAAGACCGCCGGCATCCACGCGTAGCTGTCCCCGACCCCGCCCGCGCTGATGGCGATGAGGCGACCGACGCCGGCCGACCGCATCGCCTCGACGATGATCGGCGAGGCCCGCGACAGCAGATCCGGCACCTCCGGCTTGGCGAAGGGCGAGAGCCCCGGGAGGCGCAGCCCGAGCGCCGACATCACGACGTCGTGGCCGCGAAAGGTCTCCTCGAGGAACGCGCCGTCGAAGACCGAGCCGCGGACGAGCGCCGCGCCCTCGGGCGCCTGATACCCCGAGGTCGGCCGCGCCGCCGCAGTGACCTCATGACCGCGCGCGAGCGCCTGCTTGACCAGCTCACGACCGCAGACGCCCGAGGCCCCGAGGATGACGATCTTCATGGCGTCGGCAGATAGCGCAGGCCCCGTCACCGCGCAAGCGGAGCGCCACTTGCGGCTCCGCCTGCGGGCCGACCCCTGTCGCCAAGACCAGATCCATAGCTCCGCACATGCCCCGCGTCGGAGTCGTCGCATCTCAACCCGCGGCTCCGTCTGCGCTGGCCCGTCCTGCAGATCTCGCAGCGGCGACGGCCTGACAGCCGCCGCGACGCTCGATCTTGGCGTTTGATGCGGCAAAACCGCGCTGCTAGCATCGATCCGATGCGTGCGATGCGGACGACGCTCCTCCTCAGCGCGCTGGTCGTCGTCGGGGCGTGCCAGCGCGGCGCGACGGAGCCCGAGCCGCCGATCGTCGAGGTCATCGTCGAGGTCGAGCTCGACCCCGAGAGCCGCCCGTCGGAGGTCCTCGTCACGCAGGCGCCGACGCGCGAGGCCGCGACGACATCGACGCGGACCGCCGCCCGCGACAAGCCCGCGACGCTCAGGGCCGCCGCGGCGAAGCCCGACCGCAAGCGATCCCCGACCGCAAGCGAGTCGACCGCCTCACGCGTCACCGCGCGACCGAGCCGCCGACGCGCCGTGCCGACCGCGGACGACGTCTGCGTCCAGCTGATGACCCTCGCGGGGATCGCCGAGCCGCGGACCCGCACCGAGAAGTGGACCGTCTGTGTCGACGAGGTCCGCGGCATCGAGGCCGCGTGCTCGGCGGCGAGCTGGGCCGAGGTCTCGACCTGCGTTCTCTTCGCCGAGGATCTCCGCGAGCTCGCCGCGTGCAGCGGCCGCGACCTCTGCAAGCTCCCCGGGGACGGCCCCCTCGGGGCCCACGCCGCCGCGACGCCGCCGTCGATGTGATCGCAGGGCACCCGTCGACCTGTCCAAATAGACAGACACGAGAACTCAGGCGAACGCGCGCCCGAGCCAGTCGAGCGTCGCCTCGACGATGCCTGTGTCGGTCGAGCCGACCTCCGGCTCGTCGAAGGCCGCACGCAAGCTCGGGTGCGTGTAGAGCAGGTGGCCGACCCCGGGGAGCTCGACGAGGCGGGCGCGCCCGCAGCCGCCGTCGTTGACGAGCGCGACGATCCGCGCCGCCTCCTCGCGGACGCAGACGTAGTCGTACTCCGCGTGGAAGATCGCGATCTCAGCGTCGATCTCCCGCCACGCCGCCTCGATCGGCGCCGCGTCGAGCTCGCGCGAGTAGGTCATGGAGCGCCCGAAGAGCCGACCCTCGGGCAGCAGCGCGGGCGCGACCGCGGCGAGCTCGGGGCGCCGGCGCAGCGCCTCCTCGAGCGACAGGCGCTCGCGGACGAGGAGCGCCTGGAGGGCCTCCATCGCCGACAGGTCGCGCAGCGGCGCGCCCGCGAGCGTGAGCTGACGGCGACGCGACGCCGCCGCGCAGTCGCTGAAGCGATCGGCCGAGGTCCCGAAGGTGCCGATCCCCGCGACCGGCCGCTCGGCGGCGAGGAGCGGCGCGATCATCCCGCCGACGCTGTGGCCGAAGAGGGCGATCCGCCCGGCGTCGACGCAGTCCGCCGCGCGCAGGTACTCGAGCCCCGCCCGCGCCCCGGCGAGCTCCGACGCGAAGTCGTTGTCGGGGCACGGCGGCCCCTCGCTGTCGCCGACGCCGAGCTTCTCGACGCGCAGCGTGCAGTAGCCGGCCCGCGCCCACGCGGTCAGGAGAAGGCGCAGCGGCGTCTGCGGAGCGAAGGGGAACTCCGACGAGCGACAGCTGAAGCCGCGCATCAGCATCACCGCCGGACGCCGCCCCGGCGCGTCCGGACGCGTGAAGAAGACCCGCTGCCGACGACCCGCGTCACCGACGTGATCGAGGACGAGCGTGCTCCCCGGGAAGCTCTCGGTCGGCCACGGCTTCGTCGTCCCGACGAGGCGCACGCGCGCCCGCGCCGGCCCGCGGGCGACCTCCACCTCGAGCGGCTCTCCTGGGGTCAGGTCCTTGATCGAGCGCTGGCACGCGGCCCCGCTGTCGACCGCCGCGCCGTTGATTCTGAGGACGCGATCGCCGACCAAGACCCCGCTCGCCGCCGCCGACGACGTCGGGTGGACCTCGACCACCCGCGCCCCCTCTTCGGCGTCCTCCCGCTCCGCGAGGCGGACCCCGAAGAAGACCCGCCGGCGCAGCCCCGGCCGCAGCTCGGTCGCCGTCATGGTGCACCTCGAGGTGCGGCGAGTGATCGACCGCCGATGCCTCGAGGCTCGCCAACACCCGCCGTCGAGGTCAAGCGCGCGCGGCCCGTCCCCCTGCCCCCGCCTCTGCTATCGTCGACCGATGCGCCTCCGCGACGTCCGTCGACGCCTCCCCGTGCTCGACGACCCGCTGCCGCCCGGAAAGACGCGCAAGATCCTCCCGCTCGCCGACGGCGAGGCCCCGCGCCCGCGCCACGCCGTCTGGGAGTTCACCCTCGCCTGCGACCAGCGCTGCCTGTGCTGCGGGCCGCGGGCCGGCACGGCGCGCAGCGACGAGCTGACCACCGACGAGTGCCTCCAGCTCGTCGACGAGCTCGCCGAGCTCGGCGTCGGCGAAGTCACCCTCATCGGCGGCGAGGCCTACCTGCGCCCAGACTTCCTCCTCGTCATCCGGGCGATCCGCGAGCGCGGCATGACCTCGACCCTGACCACCGGCGGCTACGGCATGACCCGCGAGCGCGCCGAGGCCATGGTCGAGGCCGGAGTGCAGAGCGTCTCGGTCTCGATCGACGGCCTCGAAAGCGCGCACGATCGTCTCCGCGGCCGCACCGGGAGCTGGCAGCGGGCCTTCGGCGCGCTCCGCCTCCTCCGCGCCGCCGGCTCCAAGGTCTCGGTCAACACCCAGATCAACCGGCTCACCTGGCGCGACCTCCCGGA
>JAGQIT010001187.1 GCA_020431135.1 Myxococcales bacterium
GCCCTCGGCCCGGCCTGGGACGCGGAGATCGTCGAGATCCACCACAAGCACAAGCGCGACGCCCCCTCGGGGACGGCGCTGCGCCTCGGCAAGGCGGTGGCCAAGGCCCAGGAGCGCGAGTTCGCCGACGCCCTCCGCACCGACCGCACCGGCGACGGGATCGGCGCGCGCCAGGACGGCGAGATCGGCGTCGTCGCCCTCCGCGGCGGCGACTCGGTCGGCGAGCACACGGTGATGTTCTTCGCCGAGGGCGAGCGCATCGAGCTCACCCACCGCGCCGTCGATCGGGCGATCTTCGCCCGCGGCGCGCTCCGGGCCGCCCGTTGGGTCGAGACCCGCGAGCCCGGGCTCTACTCGATGGCCGACGTCCTCGGCCTCGCCGACCTGAGCTAGGTCGAGCCGCCTCGCACCGGCGATGACGACGACGTCATCGCCGGTCGTCGTTCTCGCCCCCTACGCCCAGCCCGCCCGCTACTTCGCGCAGTAGTCGGGCGCGCAGTACTCCGGGTAGGCGATGCAGTCGATCTGGATGCAGTAGAGGTGGGCCTCGCTGTTGCAGCCGCGGGCCTCCCACTGGCCGTTCTTCAGCCACTTGGTCCAGGTGTCGCCGTAGCGGAGGTTGCCGACGCGGCCGAAGAAGAAGTCGCCGTCGAGGGTCCAGTAGTTGCACGTCGAGCCCGCGAGGTCGTCGCTGTTGCTCCCGTTGGGCTCGACCGCGGTCCACACCGGGAGGTCGACGTCGACGTAGTAGGTGTGGTCCTCGGTGCACCACAGGGAGATCTCGAGGTCGCCGTCGACGAGGTCGTCGAAGTCCCAGGCGAGCTCGTAGCCGTCGATGCGGCGGTAGGGGCGATCGGCGTGCGGGAAGCGATCCCGCGGCGCGCAGTCGGGGTCGGCGATCCACGCCTTGTAGGTGTAGTTGCCGCTGGCCCACGGCAGGAGGCCGCCGAGCTTCGCCGCCTCCTGGCACTTGGCGTCGGCGCCGGCGACCCCGCCGAGGTCGCCGGTGAACGCGTCCTTGGTGACGAAGGCGACCTGCTCGCGCTCGCACTCGTAGGAGCAGCCGTCCCCCTGGAGCGTCGAGCCGTCGTCGCACTCCTCGACGCCGAGGTAGACGTTGCCGTCGCCGCAGACGTTGAACACGCAGTCGGACGTGCACTCGCCCTCGTCGGAGTTCTCCTCGCCGTTGTCGCACTCCTCGATGTACTTGATGCGCAGGCCGTCGCCGCAGACGTTCCGCTTGCACGCGCTCGTGCAGGTCGCGTCGTCGGCGTTGTCCTCGCCGTCGTCGCACTCCTCGACGCCGCTCCACTTGTGGCCGTCGCCGCAGACGTTCTTGACGCAGCCGGGGAGGCAGCCGCCCCCCTCGGCGTTGCCCGAGCCCTCGTCGCACTCCTCGTCCGCCTGGACGATCTTGTCGCCGCAGTAACCAGCGGGCTCGTCGGTGGTCGCGTCGTCCGCGGTCGTCGACGAGCTGCTGCCGCCCTCGCTGTCGCTGCCGCTGTCGTCGTCCGCGGCGGTCGTCGTCGCGTCCGTCGTCGACGCGGTCAGCTTGTTGGCGCCGGTGATCTCCGTCGTCTCGGTGAGCGCCGCACCGTCGACGCAGGCCGCGAGGAGGAGGAGCGCGCCGACGAAGCCGCCGCCCGTGACGCCTACGCGCCCCGTCGACGCCGCCGCGCGGCCGCTTGCCCAGGTGCCCATCGTCGCCGATGGTAGACGACCTCGCCTGTCGTTGCACAAGCAACAGTCGCGAATTCGCCGTCCCAGGGGCGATTTGAGCGGCCTCCGTAAGTCGCCTCACCGCCGCTGCGATTTGGAGACACCTGTTCAGTAGTTCATCCCGTGAGGACGCCACCTGTCCGCGAGCCGTCGAAGGCTCCGGCTCGGACAACCCCGCGGTGCGACGCCGCGGCCAGCGACCCGCGGGTGTCGGAGCACCCCGTGTTCGTCGAAGCGGGCGCCAGCCCCTGAGAGCAAAGGCCCCCCGTCGAAGCACGGCGAAGTCTCGGCGGAGCGCTCGGACGCGCGAGACTACGCCGGACCTTTAGGTCAGGCCGCTAGCCCATCTCGACGACGACCTTGCCGAAGTGCTTGCCCGAGCGCATGTGCTCGATCGCCTCACGCACCTGGTCGAACGGGAAGGTCGAGTCGATCACCGGGCGCAGGCGGCGGCTGCCGATCGCCCAGGCCATGTCCGCGAAGGTCGCCCGCGAGCCGACGATGATCCCCTGGAGGCGGATCTGCTGCATCAGGATCGGCAGGATCGACAGCGCCTCTTTGGCCCCCGAGAGCACGCCGATCACCGAGATCGTCCCGCCGGGGCGGACCGCCTTGAGGGAGTTCGCGAGGGTCCCGGCGCCGCCGACCTCGACGACGTGATCGACCCCCTCGCCGCCGGACCAGTCGCGGGCGCTCTTCCCCCAGTTCGCGTCCTCGCGGTAGTTGATCGTGTGCGCCGCCCCGAGGGCCTTGGCGCGCTCGAGCTTGGCGTTGGAGGACGAGGTGATCAGCACCTGGGCGCCGGCGAGCACCGCGAATTGGAGGGCGAAAATCGACACGCCGCCGGTCCCCTGGAGGAGCACGCGCGAGCCCGGCTTGATCTGACCGTGGGTGATCAGCGCGCTCCAGGCCGTCACCGCGGCGCACGGCAGGGTCGCCGCCTCGGCGTCGCTGAGGTGCTCCGGCGCCCGGACGACCGCCGCCGCCGGGGTGACGCGGTGCTCGCAGAGCACCCCGGACACCGGCCCGCCGAGGGTCGTCGCCAGCTTGCGCCGCGTCGGCTGGCCCTCGAGCCAGCCCTCGGCGAAGGCCGGCATCACGCGCTCGCCGACGGTGACCTCCGTGACGCCCTCGCCGACCGCGATGACCTCGCCGACGCCGTCGGAGAGCG
>JAGQIT010001188.1 GCA_020431135.1 Myxococcales bacterium
GGCCGCGCGGTCGCGCCCGCTCTTGCGGGCGCCGGGTCGCGGCGTCGGGGAGGCACTGGAGCGCTCGCCTGTCCGCAGCGATCCGGCTCGCGCTGCCGAGACCCTCGGGCGACTCGGCGATCGGCGATCGCGGCGCTCTCTCACGCGGGAGGGCCGCTAATCGTCGTCGACGAGCATCGCCTCGCGGTCGCTGGCGTGGGCCGCGGCGAGGGCGGCTTGCGTCCGCTGGCGCCGGCGCTCGTGGACTTGGGCGTGGTCGAGGGCCGAGCTCGGCCAGACGCGCTCGGTGGGGATCCGCCAGACGTCGATCTCACGCTCGACCTCGAAGGCGACCGGCGTCGGCCGCTGCATCTGCTCGAGCACGCTCTCCTGCAGGTAGGCGGTCCACACGAGGCGCATCAGGCCGCTGGCGCCGCGGCTGAGCTCGGCGAGGCGGGCGTCGCGGCGGGCGTCGATGCGCGCGCGCATCTCGTCGAGGCGCTCGCTCGAGCCGCCGTAGTCGGCGAAGAGGTGGTCCTCGAGCTCGCGGGCGCAGGCGGCGAGGTGGCGGCTGATCTTCGCCTGGCGTCCGAGCCAGGTGAGGCGCGAGCGCTGCGAGCGGGCGAGGACCTCGAGGCCGGCGCAGAGCTCGACGAGGATCCCGTGCTTCGCCGGATCGTCGGTGCTCGGCACGGCGAAGGGGAAGCCGCGGAGGTAGGCGAGGTAGGAGAGGCGGCGCTCGAGCATGCCGTCGTCGAGGCGGCCCTCGGCTCTGCGCAGCGCGGCCTGCTCCTCGCTGAGGTCGACGAGGAGCACCGCGACGAGGAGGAGCCCGGTCTGGCGCTGGCCCTCGGAGAGCGGCGCGGCCCGGGAGATCAGGGCGGCGAGGCGCTCGAGCTTGGTCTCGAAGGGGAGGGCGAGGAGGAGGCCGTAGCGGACGACCTCGCTGGTGACGAAGGCCGGGTCGTCCATCGCCGCCTCGTCGGCGCGGACGAAGACGGCGGCCGAGGTCTCGAGGTTGAGGGAGCGGCGGACCTCGAGGTGGCCGAGGGCCCAGCGCTTGAGGATCCCGAGGCGGCGGCCGACGAGCTCCGGCTCGCCGCCGTGGTGGATCACGAGGTAGCGGCGGTGCGGGTGGCGGCGGCACAGCTCGGCCTGGAGGGCGAGCGCCTCGCGGTGGAGGAGGTCGCTCGAAGGCTGTCCCCAGGGCCACCATGTCACCTCGACGGCGACGGTGTCGAAGCTCGTCGTGAAGTCGACGCCGGCGCGGGCCTCGTAGCGGCTGTCGCCCTCGGCCGCGAGGGCGCGGCGGAAGGCCCGGAGATTGCGGTGCTCGCCGCCGCCTCCGGGGACCAGCGCGGTCGGCTCGAGCCACTCCTGCATCGCGAACTCGTCGCTGCCGACGACGAGGTAGCGCGTGCGCCGGGCGGTCACCGAGGCGCGGAAGTCCTCGCCCTGGAGGAGGCTCGTCGGCAGCGCCCGCGCGTCGGTCGAGCCCGGGTTGAAGGGGCGGTTGAGAACGACGACGAGCTTGTCCGCGAGGGTCGCCCCGAGCGCCTCGCCGGCCGGCGTCGCGGCCTCGTGGTCGAAGTGGCCGTAGCGGGCGAGGCTCCACTCGTCGGTGCTGAGCTCGAGCTGGCGCTCGAGGAGGTCGCTCCAGGCGTGGTAGGCGGCGTGCGTGACCTCGTTGTGAGTGACGAGGATGACCCGGGCGTCGCGCCCTGGCGCGTACTCGGGCTCGGCGCGGAGCTCGACGCGGCGCTCCTGCACCGGCTCGAGGACGCCGTCGAGGGCGAGCGACTCGAGCCAGATCGTGAAGCTGAGCTCGGCGCCGACGTAGGCCTCGGTCGCGGCCGCGAAGCCGACGCTGCCCTCGACGGTGAACGATCCGCCGGCGGCGATCTTGTCGACGTCGAGGAGGTAGCCGGACTCGGGGCTGTCGCTGTCGTCGAGGTCGTGCGAAACGCCGTCGGCGGCCGTGAAGAGGAGGTGCTCGCGGTCGATGTCGCCGCCGCAGTGCTCGAGCTGGAGGCGGACGCGGCGGCCGCTCTCGGAGGCGGCGCCGAGGTCCCGCGAGGAGATGTTGTGGACGGTGAAGCGGATCTTGCTGCGCTCGCCCGGGGCGAGGGAGCGGAGGACTCGGATCCCGTCGCGGTTCTCGATCGGGAAGCGGGCCTCGAAGCGCCGCTCGAGGGCGACGTTGGCGTAGGGCCGGCGGAAGGCCGCGGCTGCGGCGGGCTCGCCCTCGATCTCGACGCCGAGCTGCTCGGCGCGCGGGGCGATGATCTCCGCGATTACCAGCGGATCGCCGGGCTCGGGGCGCTGCGGCTTGGCGATGTCGAAGCGCAGCGCGCCCTCGAGCTCGATCGCCTCGCCCGGGGCGAGCGAGCGCTCGATGAAGAGCTCGTCGGCGTGCGGGCGCAGCCACGTCTGCTCGGCGAGGGTCAGGCGCACGCGCTGGCGCGGCGGCGTCGGCATCCCGCCGGCGTTGCGCAGGAGCAGGCGCGAGACGACGATCGTCTCGCCGAACTCGAGGACGTCGTCGTGGGTCGGGGTGTCGAGCTCCCTCCACGCGAAGTCGAGGAGCTCGAGATCGTAGCGCGCGGCGAAGCGGCCGACGATCGCGTCGCCGCGGCGGAGCTCGACGGCGAAGCTCCCCGGCGCCCCGTCGTCGCCGCGGCGGATCGGTCGGCTCGGCGCGCGGCCGCTCGCGCCTGA
>JAGQIT010001189.1 GCA_020431135.1 Myxococcales bacterium
CGCCACGTGAGCGCGGGCGCGGGGCCGGCCGCCGACGTCACGGCGCCACTCAACTACGACCCCAAGCCGAGCGACACGGCGCGCCTCGGCCTCCCCGAGCCCGGCGCGTCGCCGCTCGACCGCCGCAGCGCCGCCCACTACCCCGAGCTCCGGGTGCCCTTCGGCAAGGGCCCCGCGCTGCCGCCTGCGCCCCCCCCCGACCCGCGGCAGCTCCGCCTGCTCCGCCTCGACCTGATGACCGGGATGATCTGGCGGATCGAGAAGGTCGAGGCGATCGTCACCGCGGACGTCGAGTTCGGGCGCGCGCAGGGGCTCTCTGCCGGCCTCCACGCGAGCATGATCGTCGCCCCCGACCGCGACTTCATCGGTGTCCTCGACGCGCCCGTCGGGATCGGCGCCGTCTACCGCGGGCGCCTGCGCGAGCGCGCAGTCTACGGCAGCGTCGGCCTCTCCGCCGGGATCCTCGTCCACCGGGCCAGAACCGAGAGCCAGGTCGTCCACCGCGTCGACCCGGACCTCCGGCTGCCCCTGAAGCTCGCCTTCACCGCCGAAAACGTTGGTTTCACCCTAGCCCTGGTCAACGGCTTCAGCTTCCGCGCCCGGACCTATGAGCGCCGCGGCGTCACCGTCTGGAGCCGCTTCCCCTTCCGCGTCGGCGTCGTCCTTGGGGTACACTTCGACGTCAAGGCCGGCGCGGCGCGGACACGCCGCGGCGACCAAAGGAGGAAGAGGTCATGACCCGTACGCGGACCCTTGCTGTTTTGCTGCTGGCGCTCGGAGGCTGCGGAGAGGACGTCATCGACCTCGACCCGATCGACACCGACCCGGTCGTCGAGGCGACGGTCCGGCCGGCGCCGATCATCGGCGGCACCATGACGATCACCAGCGCCAACACGGCGATCGCGGCCGACCCCGATCGCGACGTCGTCTACGTCGTCGACCTCAACGCGCAGGCCGTCAAGCACACGATCACGCTCGAGGCCGGCGACCAGCCGGGGCGCGTCGTCGTCGGCGCGGACGGGCGGGCGCACGTCGTCCTCCGCGGCTTCGGCGGCCTCGCTACGCTCGACCCCGACGCCGGCGTCGTCACCTCGCGCCAGCGCCTGTGCCCCGAGCCCCGGGGCGTCGCCGTCCACGACACCGACGGCTCGATCTACGTCGCCTGCGCGGGCGGCTCGCTCGTCCACCTGTCGAGCGCCGGCGAGGAGCTCGAGCGCAAGGCGCTGGAGCCCGACCTCCGCGACGTTCTCATCGTCGACGGCGCCGTCATGGTCTCGCTCTTCCGCGAGGCCGCGATCATCGGCCTCGACGGCACCCGCATCCAGCTCCCCGAGGGCGCCGAAGAGGCGCCGCACGTCGCCTGGCGCACCTGGGTCACGGACAACGGCGACATCGCGATGCTCCACCAGGTCGCGAGCAAGAACCCGGTGCCGATCGACCCCGATCCGGAGGAGCTGCCGCCGGGCGGCTCCGCCTACGGCGGCGGCGACGACCCCTGCCAGTTCGGGCTCGTCAGCGCGGCGGTGACGACGATCACCAGCGACTCGATCCAGACGACGCCGCTGATGAACTCGCGCCTGACCGTCGACGCCGCCTTCTCCCCCGACGGCGAGAAGGTGGCGATGGCGGTCCCCGGCGCGGTCCGCCCCGAGCCCCCCTCGGACGACGGCGGCCGCGGCGGTCGCCTCAACCAGGGCCTCGTCTTCGACGACTTCGGCTTCTTCGACGAGACCGGCTCGACCGTCCGCGTCGAGAGCAAGCACACCTCGGAGTGCTTCACCTTCGCCAGCGACGGCGAGGCCGGCCAGGTGACGGCGGTCGCGTACGACACCGGCGGCCGCCTGGTGATGCAGAGCCGCGAGCCGGCGCGCATCCTCATCTCGGAGAGCGAGTGGGAGCAGCCGACGGTGATCGAGCTCGGCGGCGAGTCGCGCTTCGACACCGGCCACGAGATCTTCCACCGCGCGACCGACTCGGGCCTGAGCTGCGCCTCCTGCCACCCCGAGGGCACCGACGACGGCCACGTCTGGGAATTCGACGGCCTCGGCCCGCGGCGGACCCAGACGCTCGACGTCGGCCTCCGCGACACCGCGCCCTTCCACTGGGACGGCGACATGGACGACTTCGACACCCTGATGTCCGAGGTCCTCGCCCACCGCATGGGCGGCAAGCGCCAGTCTGAGGAGCGCGCCGACTCCTTCACCCGCTGGGTCTTCGACCAGCAGCGGCCGGCCGCCGACGACGGTCGTAACGACCCGGGCCTCGTCGCCCAGGGCGAGGCGCTCTTCGCCGCCCACGCCTGCGACAAGTGCCACAACGGGCCCGCCCTCGGCGGCCAGCGGACGGAGCGGGTGAGCGGCGTCGACAAGCAGGTCCCGACCCTGCGCCGGGTCTCGCTCCACCCGCCCTTCATGCACGACGGCCGCTCGCACACCCTCGAAGACGCCGTCCGCGACATGATCGACACGACCTCGCCGATCGCCGGCTCCGACGCCGACGTCGAGGCGCTCGCGGCCTACCTGCGCACGCTCTGACGCGGGCGGCCGCCCAGCCACGCTCCGATGATCATCGTCACCGGCACCAAGCGCTCCGGCACGTCGATGTGGATGCATGTGCTGGTCGCGGCCGGCCTGCCCTACATCGGCGAGCGCTTCCCCGCGGGCTGGGGCGAGCTCCTGCGCGCCGCCAACCCCGACGGCTTCTTCGAGTCGGAGCTGATGATCGGGGTCAACTTCCAGACCAACCCGCACCCGATGACCGGCGCCTACCTGCCGCCGGAGCAGACGCGCGCGCACGCGGTGAAGATCTTCATCCCCGGGCTCGTGCGCACCGACGTCGCCTTCATCGACCGCTGCGTCGCCACCGTCCGCGGCTGGCGCGACTACGTCGCGTCCGTCCGCCGGGTCGGCATCGAGGGCGCCGTCCTGCCGCCGGCCCTCGAGTGGTGGTGCATGAATTTCTCGCTTATCCGCGACCTCGCGATCCGCGGCTACCCCGCGCACGTGCTCAGCTACGACAGCTTCCTCCGCGACCCCGAGGGGGTGGCCGCCGAGGTGCTCGCCTGGATCGGCTGCGGCGACCCGGCGAAGGCGGCCCGCGTCGTCCGCCCAGAGCGCGCCTGCGAGCCGATCCGCGAAACCGACGAGGAGCTCGCCGAAGGCCTCGATCCCCGGCACCTCGCGGTCTTCGACGAGCTCTACGCGACGATCGACGCCGGGCGCCCGCTCAGCCAGCCCTTCATCGACGAGCTCAACGCCGTCGACCAGGCGCTGCGCCCCCAGGTCCTCGAGCGCCAGGCGAGCGCCGACGCCCGGACCGTTGCCGACATCCTCGGCCGTCAGTGATACGCTCGCGTGGATGGCGACGACCGAGCCCGCCGCGCTGAACCTCCGCTTTCGCCAGCGCGAGTCGACCTCCGCGCCGCTGGACCTCCAGGCCTTCCTGCGCGCCTCGAGGGCCGACGCGCCGAGCTCGCCCGCTGCGACGACGCCCGCCGCGTCGGCCACGAGGACCTCGACCCGCGCCGCACCTGCGGGAGCGTGGCCGCGTCCTGACATCGGCGTGCTCCCCGGCGCGCGCCCGCTCGATCCCGAGGGCCCGCTCGTCGTTCTCCTCCAGCGCCCCGAGTTCGGCATCCCGGCCCTCGGCGCGGGCGAGCGGCTCCCGGCGCTGACGAGCTGGTATGTGCGACCGACGGCCTTCGGCTGGATCGCCCACGTAGAGCCGCGGCGCCGCGGCGCCGCCCACAGCCGCGTCGTCCAGGTGCTCGCCGCCTGCGTCGCCCTGGCGCTCCCGACCACGACCGGGGCCGCGCCCCCCACCGTCCACGGCCCCGTCCTCCCGCAGCCCGCGGCCCAGGCGACGGAGGCCGGAGACGCCGCCCCCGCGACGGAGGTCGAGGACGCCGCCGATCCGGATGACGACGCCGCGGCGACGCCCGCCCCCGCGACGAAGCCCGTCCCGACGCCGACCTCCATCCCGCCCTCGCTCGCCTCCGACGCCTCCCGCGACGCCGTGACCGACGCGGCCTGGGAGGGCGTCGACNNGCTTCGAGGTCGTCCTCGAGCTCAAGGGCGGCAAGGTTCTCCAGGGCCGCGTCGGCGCTGTCCAAGAGGACACCTTCACCCTGATCGACACGACCAACGGGCAGGTGCTCGTCCTGGCGAAGAGCGCGGTGACGTCGCTGCGCGTCTACATCCCGCCGCCGGTGCCGACCAAGACCGGCACCGGGATGCTCGTCGGCGGCGGCATCCTGACCTCCCTCGGCGTGCCGATCTTCATCACCGGCGTCGTCTTCCTCGGCGTCTGCCCGTCGTGCACCTACCTCCACCTGCCGATGCTGATCATCGGCGGCGGCGCCCTCGGCGGCGGCATCCCGATGATCTCGACCGGCGTCCAGCGTCGCAACGCCTTCCGCCGCGCGCTGCAGGAGTCCCGCGTCACCCCGCTCGTCTCACGGACCCGCGACGGCTGGAACGGCGGGCTCAACGTCCGCTTCTAGCAGCCTCACGGATACCGGCGACAACGGCCTCGCCGGCGCCGACGCCCTGTGACAGGCCGAGGCCGCGGCGGCCGGCCGCGACGGCGACG
>JAGQIT010001190.1 GCA_020431135.1 Myxococcales bacterium
CGACCCACATCTGCGCCAGCTGCGACGCGGTGATCGGCTTGAGGTAGTAGTTGATCGGCACCCCCGCCTCGCCGGCGAGCGCCTTGTTGACGTAGTCCTCGAAGGACGTCATCAGCGAGTTGACGTCGAGGATCTTGTTCGACTGGTCCGAGATCTCGCCGAGGCTCGTCAGCACGCTCTTGATCTCGCTCGAGCGGATCGCCATCATCTGCTGGCCCGTGCGGGCGGCCTGCGCCGACTGCTGCACCGAGCGCTGCTCGTCGTCGGTGGCGTTCGCCAGGGTCGCCAGCTTGCCCATCATCTTGTCCGGATCGAAGTCGGCGAAGGCCTTGACCCCGAGCTTGACCTCGTTCGACTTGATCGACGGGATCGCGCCGACCGTCACCATCGTCACGTGCGAGGCGATCTTCTGCGTGCTGAGCAGGCGCTTGGCGTCGGCGGCGAACTGGCTGTCCATGCCGAAGCCGCCGCTCTCGTGGCCGAAGAAGCAGCCGGCCTCGAACTGCCCCTGGAGGCTCGCCGCGACCGAGACCATCTCCTGGCTCGTCGACGTCTTCTCGTCGCGGAGGACGTGGACCATGCCGATGAAGCTCGATCCGAAGGTCTCCCCAGAGAGGATCATGATCCGCTTCTCGTCGGCGGTCCCCTCCTTCGCCGCGATCTTGGCCATGTCCGCCGGGCTCGTCGGCTTGAACTTGTCCTCGTCGGCGACGAGGGTGTTCCACACCCGGATCGCCTTGTCGACGTCGAGGTAGAAGGGGGCGAGGAGGGCGGCGTCCTTGTGCGTGCAGGTCGCGGTGATGATCAGCGTCCCCGCGATGTTGTGGTCCTGGATCTGCTGGTTGACCTGGGACTGGACCGCCCCCGTCGCCTGCTGGCTGTAGCTGTCGCCGAGGATCTCGGTCGACTCGGAGACGAAGCCGCTGATCTTGGCGACGACGTTCTTCGCCTCCTGCTTGTTCTCGTCGAACGAGAAGTACTGCGCGTTCATCTTCATCGAGTCCGCCGACAGCGGCATCCTCTTGATCATCGTCCGGTTGTAGTCGATCGGGCTCTCGATGCTGTGGGAGATGCCGTGGATCGCCCGGCGCGCCTGCTGCACGAGGTCGATCGCCGCGACCCGGGCCTCGGCGAGCTTGCCCGCCGCCTCGGCGACCTTCTTCTTGGTCGCGTCGCGGGTCTTGAGCAGCGAGTCGTCGACCTCGACGCCGAGCCCGGTGATCTCGTCGATCGTCATGTTGAGGCTGCGCAGGGCGAGGATCGCGTCGTTGAGGTCGTCTTGCTTGGACGTCGGCACCGACTGGATCTTGGCCAGGAGCTCGAGCGCGATCAGCTTGTCCGCGGTCACGAGGTTGCCGAGGACCAGCGACGGGTCGAAGGGGATCGACGAGGGGAGGCCGCCGCCGCCCTCGCCCATCTTGACGTCCTTGAAGAGCGGGCTCGTACTCGAGCTCAGGATCTTCTGCGCGCTGTCCATCGAACTCTGCTTGAACCCAGCGATTGCATTGAGCAGCCCCATAACACCCGACCTCCTTCGCTCACATGGCGAGAATTGGGCCTATGAGGTCACGCGCCCCTTCGCGAGTCAACGCCTGTTTGCGCGCTCCCCGCAGACCTCTCCCAAGGGGACACAACGGCATGCCGCGCGGCGTTGAGCCGCGATCACCGAGAGGACCTCATCGGCGCGAAGATCGAAAACAGGGGTCACTCGCCGCGAACACGGCGAACAGCTCACTATAGACATAGTAGCAAGAGCGCGCTTCGGGCGAACGGCGGCGGGACGCGAGGGAGCTCTCGTGCCTCATCTGTGCGACTCGCTCATCACCCGCGTGCGGCGGCGGAGCACCGGCTCGCCGCCCTGGTCAGGCCCGCGACGGTCGGTCGACGACGGGACGCGCGAAGCCGACCGTGACGCCCACGCGAGCAGCCCGAACGTCCAGGAGGACGTGGCTCGGGCTCCGCGACGACCTCGAGGAGCGACGACCTCGCCGCGCCTCGACCCACGCTGCCGAGACCTGCGCGAGCCCGCACAGGCCTATGACACATACACATAGGCCGGTCGCGCAGCCGCGGACACGGCGCGCACGTCAGTGTGACGACGGCGCGGGCCGGCGCGGGCCGCCAGGCGCTCAGCTCTCGAGGTAGTGCTCGCCGAGATGCTCGACGAGGTTGCCCGCCTCGAGGCGCCAGCGCGCGCCGTCGCGGCGCAGGCGGTGGATGCTCCCGAGGGACACCGGCAGCCCCATGAAGTCGGCGTAGTCGAGGTCGAGGAGGGCGCCGAGGATCACCTTGATGATCCCCTTGTGGAGGACCGCGAGGCTGCGGCGATCGCCGGGGAAGAGCGGCGCCTCGGTGCCCTCGCCCACCGCGTCGACGACCCGCGTGATGAGGCCGCGCCGCGACTCGCCGCCGGGGAAGCAGAAGTCGAGCCCCTCGGTCTGCCAGCGCCGGTGGCCCTCCGGATCGCGGGCCGCGACCTCGTCGACGGTCCAGCCCTCCCAGGCCCCGAAGTCGCGCTCACGCAGCGCCTCGACGACGCGCAGAGGCGGCGGCGCGGCGAGGGCCTCGGCGACGATCGCCGCCGACCGCCGGGCGCGGAGCATCGGCGAGGTGACGAGCTGATCGAAGGTCTCCGCGGCGAGGGCCTCGCCGGCGCGCGCGACCTGGGCCTCGCCGAGCGGCGAGAGGTCGATGTCCGTCGCGCCGTAGAGGCGGATCGCCGAATTGCCGACGGTCTCGCCGTGGCGGACGAGGACGACGACCCCGCCATCAGCGGTGTCCGCGTCGGACATCAGGCCGCTCCGAGCGCTCACGCGGCGGAGTCTCGCAGATCTGGCCGCCGCGGGAAAACGCGGGAGAGGACGGGCGGCCGCCGCCGGCTGGGGTCCGCGCGACCCACCGCAGATGCCGAGGGTGGTGTGATCCGCGTCGCACCCATGACCGAGCCGTGACACAACAATGACAGAGCCTAGATTGAGCCCGTCAATCGCCCGTGCGGCAATCTAGGGGTGGACGCCAAGCGCATCAGCCCCGCAGGCACGCGACTCCTCCGCGACCTCGCCGCCTACCGCCCCGACAACCGCCGCGCCTTCGCCGAGCTCGCGATCACCCTCGGCGGCTACCTCGTCCTGTGGACGGGGATGATCGCCGCGACCGCGACCTCGTGGCTCCTCGCCCTCGGCCTGGCGATCCCCGCGGGGCTCCTCCTCCTCCGCCTCTTCGTCCTCCAGCACGACTGCGGCCACGGCTCCTTCACGACCTCGCGCAGGCTCAACGACGCGATCGGCCGCGCCCTCGGCGTTCTCACCTTCACGCCCTACGACTACTGGCGGCAGACCCACGCGCTCCACCACGCGACCTCGGGCAACCTCGACCGCCGCGGCTACGGCGACATCACGACGCTGACGGTCGCCGAGTATCGCGCCCTGAGCCCGCTGCGCCGCCTCGCCTACCGCGTCTACCGCAACCCGCTGGTGATCCTCGGGATCGGCCCGACCTACCAGTTCATCCTCAAGCACCGCCTGCCGCTCGACGCCCCCCGGCGCTGGCACCTGGCCTGGCGCAGCGTCTGGATGACCAACCTCGCCATCGCCGCGATCGCCACCGTCGCCGCCCTGACGATCGGCCTGACCACCTACCTCGCGCTCCTCGCCCCGGTGATGCTGACGGCGACGAGCGTCGGCGTCTACCTCTTCTACGTCCAGCACCAGTACGAGGGCGCCTACTGGGCCCGCGCCGAGACCTGGGACTTCGGCGACGCGGCCCTCCTCGGCTCTTCCTTCCTCGACCTCCCGCGGCCGCTCCACTGGCTGACCGGCAACATCTGCTACCACCACATCCACCACCTCGCGAGCCGGGTCCCGAGCTACCGCCTGCCCGAGGCCTTCGCGGACCTCGAGGACGCGCGCGCCGTCCCGCACCTCGGCGCTCGCGCGGCGGCGCGCAGCCTCTTCCTCAACCTCTGGGACGAGGAGCGCCAGGAGCTCATCGGCTTCGCCGCGCTCCGCGACGACGACGCGGTCGACACGGCGACGACGGGCGCCGCGGTCGGCGACGTCGATGACGGCGACGTCGACGAGGCGATCGCCGCCTGAGCCCCGCGGCCTCGCTACGCGCGAGGCCGCCGCGCCGACGGCGATGATCATCCGCGATGCCTCCCCGCGTTGGAGGCCGAAGGGGAGGCGCCCCGAGCCCGTGGTCGTCCCATCACCGAGGCGCAACATCTCGCACGCCGCTCCCCCGCTATGACGCGGCCTCTCTGCCTCGATCGAGCGCGGGCCGTCGAGCTCCATCGACACGACGCGCTGCCGAGGCACCTGCGCCCGGATCTAGCGGGGCACCCGACGCCGACGTCGATGCCGCGCCCTCGCTCAGCGCGCGGCCGTCGTGCCGCGCCGCGGACCGACGGCGAGGATCGTCCCCGCCCCCTCCTCGCGGTGGAGGTAGAGGACGAAGGCCTCGGGCCCGAGGCCGTCGAGCGCGAGGTCGCTGAGGATCCCGTCGATGCGCAGCGACGCGGAGGTGGCGTCGCGGCGGCGGATCTCGTTCTGGTGGTCGCCGGTGCGGACAAGGAGGTGCTCCTCGGTCAGGCGCATCAGGCCCTTGATCCCCCGCGGGCTCCGGCGGCGGACCTTCGCCTGGGCGTCGTACTCGACGATGCCGTCGTCGACGAGCCAGAGGCCGCCGCGCGGATCGTCGACGAGCCCGGTCTCCGCGCCGATCGCCAGGCTCGCGGCGACCCGCCCGCGCGCGGCGTCGTAGAGGAGGAGCTTGCTCGGCCGCGCGAAGTAGCGGCCGGTGATCGGCTGTCCTAGCGGCCAGGCGTGCTCGTCGACGCCGAGGGTCTGGGCCCAGATCCGGCGGCCGTCGCCCGCCCGGAGCTCGACCGCGCCGCCCCCCTTGGCGGCGCTCGCCAGCCACAGGCCGCCGCCGCCGTCGGCGAGCCAGCGGACGTCCGTCGACAGCGAGTCCGCGGCGAGCTCCGCCCGCCAGCGCCCGCCCCCCGTCGCGCAGTCGAAGACCTCGACCGCGCCGCCGTCGACGATCCAGCAGCGGCTGCCGTCCGCGGCCATGCCCACCGGGACGTAGGTCGGGAACATCTCCCCGGCCTTGGCGACGACGCCGTCGATCCGCCAGCGCTCGCCCCCCCTGGGGTCGATCCCGACCGCCGC
>JAGQIT010001191.1 GCA_020431135.1 Myxococcales bacterium
GCGCGCGCCGAATACTCGGACAGCCTCCTATCGCGTCGGCTCGGCGAGGTCGCGGAGCCAGTCGCTCACCGCGGTCATGCTCGCCTGGGCCTCGGCCGCGGCGGCGATCGTCGCGGCCCGCCGCGCGCAGCGGGCCGCCGGCGCCTCGAGGCCGCGGGCGCCGAAGAACTCGGCGAGCGCCGCCTCGCGGCGGCCGAGATCGCAGCGCGTCGCCGCGAGGAGTTTGCGCCGACAGACCGGGCACAGGTGGAGGGGCGCGCGGTCGGTCTCGGCGATGTGGTTGGTGCCGTTCATCAGGCAGCGGTAGTGGACGCAGTGGAGGATCGACAGCATGTGGCCGACCTCGTGGGCCATCACCTTGAGGCCGCGGTTGAGGATCGTCCGCGGGCGGTCGTCGTCGCGCTCGCCGTAGAAGGCGGGGTCGTAGCGGGCGAAGGAGTGGACGCCGACGCGCTCGTGGAGCCTCGCCTCGCCGAAGACGAAGTTCCACTTCGGGCCCGGGTAGAGGTCGGCCGCGGTGACGCCGATCGTGCAGTAGGCGTCGGCGGGGAGGCGGCGGCGCAGGGCGTCGAGCAGGTCGCCGGTGAGGTGCTGGCGGCGGCCGTAGTGGCGGCGGCTGCGGGCGCCGAGGTCGGCGAGGGCGAGCGGCGGCGCGCTGCGGGCGGGGAGCTGGAAGAAGCGGCCGATGAAGTCGACGAGGTCGGCGAGCGCCGGCATGCCGTCGCCGAGGTCGTCGCTGTCGCCGAGCGGGATGACGACGATCGTCCGGCGCTCGGGGGTCGGGCGGTTGAAGCCCTGGCGCAGGTACTCGGCGTAGGTCTGCCCGCGCTCGCGGTGGGAATTGAGCCAGTCATCGGCGCGCGGCCGCGGGATCGGGCGGTCGTCGTCGTCCGGCGCGAGGGCGGCGCGGACCTCGACCGGCAGGTCGCGCAGCGAGCCGAGGGCGACCGCTCGGGCGACGCGATCGGGCGGCTCGAAGGCGAGGGCGCGGCGCGGCCGGGCGAGCGCCGGCGCGGCGGCGAGGAGCGGCAGCCCCCGGAGCAGGGTCCGACGAGCGAAGGGCACACCCCTGATACGCGCGAGCGCGGCGTTGGTGTTCCGCGTCGTCGAGATGTGCTCCCGCGGGGCGCGAGCGCGCGTCTCGGCGGCCGTCGACGGAGTGACGCCGCCGCGGGCTCCGCGGTCCTCGGTGGCCTATCCTTGTCCGGTGAGAGATTTCTATGCGGCGTTGGGGTTGGAGTCGCGGGCGTCGGGGGCGGAGATCAAGGCCGCGTATCGCGAGCTCACCCGGCGCTTCCACCCGGACCTCAACCCCGGCCGGCAGTGGGCCGACGAACGCTACCGCGAGGTCATCGCGGCCTACGAGGTGCTCAATGATCCGCGGCGCCGTGAGCTCTACGACGAGTTCGGAGAGGTCGCCTTCACCCGCGGCTTCGACGCGAGGCGGGCCCGCGAGGCTCGGCGTCAGCGCGCGGCGCCCGAGGAGTCGGCCGGCGACGCCGCGCAGGCGCCCGGAGCGAGCGGGTGGGGCCGCGACGTGATGGACTTCGCGGACTTCGAGGAGGTCAAGCGCACGCGCTTCGACAGCTTCCTCGATCGCCTCTTCGGGCGGACACCGGTCGTCGACGAGGAGGCGGGCCTCGATCTGCGGGCGACCCTGACGCTGCGGGCGAGCGAGGCGATCGCCGGGGTGACCCGCCCGGTCCGCTACCTGCGCGCCGACGGCGGCTGGACCTCGGCGGACGTCACGGTCGAGCCGGGGACGGTCGGCGGCAGCCAGCTGCGGCTCGAGGGGCTCGGGGAGCTGGGCGATCCGCCGGGGGCGCTGATCCTCGATCTCGAGGTCGAGGCCGACGAGGGGACGCGGATCGACGGCGACGACATCCACCTCGACGTCGACGTCACGCTGCGCCGCCTCTACGCCGGGGGCCCGCTCGATCTCGACACGCCCTTCGGTCGCTTTGAGGTCAAGCTGCCGCCCGCGACCGCGCCGCACAAGCCGCTGCGCCTGCGCGGCCGCGGGCTGCCGCGCGGGCAGGGGGAGCGCGGCGATCTGATGGTCCATCTCCGGCTGGTGATGCCGACGCCTGGGGACGCGCGGCTGCTGGAGGCGCTGCGCCGCCTCCAGAGCGACTAGTCGCGAGGTCGTCGGCTGCGAAGCGTTCGGCGTGATCACGACTAGGAGCGCCCGCGGTCGGGACCGCGCCTTCGTTCGTCTCGTCCGCCGCGCGTGATCGCGGCTCCGCGTCCGCGACGCTAGGCCGAGTCGCCCGCCCCGTCGTCGGTCGCGGTCGGCGTGACCGTCACGAGGAGCGTCCGCGACTTGACCTGCGCGCCCTCCACGACGTGGAGCTCGGCGATCGTCCCGGCGACGCCGGCGGTCAGCGAGGTCTCGATCTTCATCGCCTCGACGATCGCGACGACGGTGTCGGCCTCGACCGCGGCGCCGACCTCGAGCGGGAGCGAGACCAGGCGGCCGCTGGTCGGCGAGCGCACGGCCCCGTCGCCGGCGGCCTCGCTGGTCGCGGCTCCGCGCGGGACGACCTCGACGAAGCGCAGCAGGGCGCCGTCGCTCTCGAGGAGGAGCTCGTCGTCGGCGATCGCCGCATGGACGTGGTCGCGGAGGTCGTTGACCCGGACGGCGCGGCGCGGGCCGTCGGCGCCGAGGAGAGCGACGTCGATCGCCGCGTCGGCGCCGGGGCAGCCGCGTACCGTCGCCGCGTCCGCGGCCGTCAGCGCGACCTCGAGGGTCGCCTCCGCGTCGCCGCAGCGCAGCTTGAGCGGGAAGCCGCCGCCGAGGTTGCTCCGCCACGGCCCGCTGTGGTCCTCCGGCGCGCGCCCCTCGTAGGTCCAGAGCAGCGCCGCCAGGGCCCAGTCGCTCGCCTGCGGCGCCCGCGGGGCCATAGCCGCGTCGCCGAGGTCCTTGTCGATGAACGCCGTGGTCGCGTCGCCGGCGGCGAAGACCGGGTGATCGAGGACGTCGAGGAGGAAGCGCTTGTTGTGGGTCGGGCCGAGGAGGATCGTCTCGCGCAGCGCCCGCGTCAGGCGGCGGCGGGCGTCCTCGCGGGTCGCCCCGTGGGCGATCACCTTGGCGACCATCGGGTCGTAGTAGGGCGTGATCGCCTGGCCCTCGGCGAGGCCGTGGTCGACGCGGACGCCGGCCCCCGACGCCGGCCGCCAGGCGATCACCGGGCCCGCCTGCGGCAGGAAGCCGGCGCTCGGATCCTCGGCGTAGAGGCGGACCTCGATCGCGCTGCCCTTGAGGGCGACCTCCTCTTGGCTGAAGGGGAGCGCCTCGCCGGCGGCGACGCGGAGCTGGAGCTCGACGAGATCGAGGCCGGTGCACAGCTCGGTGACCGGGTGCTCGACC
>JAGQIT010001192.1:0-4116 GCA_020431135.1 Myxococcales bacterium
CGCTTCGTCCTCGACGTCCCCGTCGACGTCACCTCCTTCAGCTACGACTTCGCCTTCTTCTCGACCGAGTGGCCCTACTACTACGGCTCGCAGTTCAACGACATGTACGTCGGCTGGCTCGAGTCGGAGCTGTGGACCGGCAACATCTCCTTCGATATGCAGGGCAACCCGATCTCGCTCAACGCCGGCTTCCTCGACTTCCAGGACCAGGGCGGCAACCTCCCCGAGTTCACCGGCACGTGCATGCGCCAGCACGCCGGGACCAACTGGCTGACGAGCACCGTCGGCGTCAGCCCCGGCGAGCAGATCACCGTAGTCTTCGCGATCTTCGACCTCAGCGACGGGATCCTCGACTCCTACGCCTTCCTCGACAACTTCCAGTGGGGCTGCGAGCCGAGCGGCAAGCCGCAGACGATCCCGGGCTAGCGAGTCGCGCAGCGATCGGAGCGCACGGCCCAGTGTTCGGCGCGCCGACGCGGGCTCACACCGCGAGTTTTGCGGTCGACGACGGCCCGCGCGAGCGCCCCTTCCGCCGTCGCCGGGATTGACAGCCTGAGCCCGCCTGCTACCGTCCGGCCCCGCGAGGAGCACGACCGACATGCAGCGCAAGCCGGAGACCGAGGAAGAGATCTACTTCAAGAAGCAGGAGATGGCCCAGCGGGCCAAGCTCCGCGAGAAGATGGAGGCGGACGCCCGCCGCCTCAAGCTCGAGCAGCGCCGCGGCGAGCTCGCCGACGTGATCAAGGCGCTCGGCTTCGACGGCGAGAAGGCCAAGCTCTTCAACCTCATGCCGCTCGTCCACGTCGCCTGGGCCGACGGCGCGATCTCCCGCAAGGAGCGCTCGATGATCCTCGGCGTCGTCAAGGCCCGCGGCGTCCAGCCGGGCAGCGAGGCCTTCCAGATGATGGAGAGCATGCTCGAGGAGCCGCCGCCGCCGGAGTTCATGGAGGAGAGCCTGGCGATCCTCAAGCAGACCCTCGACGGCGCCGAGGGGACCACCCTCGTCGAGCTCTGCGTCCAGGTCGCCGAGGCCAGCGGCGGCTTCCTGGGCATCGGCGATCGCGTCGATCCCAAGGAGCGCGAGGCCATCGAGACGATCGCCCGCGCCTTCGGCAACGACGCCCTGCGGGCCGTCTACCGCGCGCTCCACTAGGAGGGCGTCCGAGCGTTGGGCGGCCGAGACCAGGGCGCCCGCGCAGGGGGCCGCGACGACGCTCGCGGCCTTCTCCGTCTCTGCGTCGGCGACGCGCTCCGCCTACGAGGCCGACTGCGCCGGCGCGAAGCCGCGCAGGTCGCCGATCACCGACGCCGGCATCTTCGCCGCGGCCAGCAGCTCGATCAGCAGCGCGCGCGCGGCCTCCCGACGGTCGTCCTTGATCTCCATGGCGATCGAGCGCAGGGCCTCGAGCTGGTGGGTCTTCGACTGGCGGCGGAGCATCTGGCCGAGGCTCGCGACCTCCGGCGGCTCGTCGATCGCCTCGAGGATCCGCTCGCGCCGGCTCCTGCTCAGCGGCAGGCGGCCGACGAGCGCGGCGTAGGTCTGGCGTTCGCCGTCGCTGACCGCGTCGCCCCCCTGACGCAGGAGGATCGCCATGAAGCCGGCGATGACCTCCGAGCGCTCCATCGCCTCGTAGGTCCATGTCTTGCGCAAGACGGCGAGCTGGCTCTTGGCGACGCCGAGGCGCGCGCCGATCTGCTCGAAGACGCGGATCTCGGCGAGCGCCGCGTCACCGTCGGCGAGGGCGACGTTCCACACCCGCTCGAGCACCGCGAGATGGTTGCTCTCCGGCGGCGGCTTCATGTGCTCGAAGTGGGCCTCGAGCGCCGACTTGTCGCAGACGATGTCCATCCACAGGTCCTGCTCCTCGGGGTCGAGGTAGGACTCGACGAGCGCGAGGAGACGCGCCGCCTCGCCGCCCGTCAGCACGCGGTCCGCGAGGGCCAGCATTCCGCAGGAAACCAAGGTCCATTCTTGCTCAGGGTTGAGGGGCACGTCGGCGACTCCCACCCGAAGCGTACCTGGTTTTTCAGCGACCTTCTCGCTCACACAACTGCACGCAAGGATGGGCGGAGGCGAGCCTCGGCGCTCGCGGCCCGCGGCGAGTGTCCCGTGCGCATGTCCGCGGCGATCGTCCGCTCACCTCGCGCCGCCGCGGCGCCGCCGCGCTGGCCAGCGCTCCGCGCCCTCGCGGCGCGATCTGGGCCGACGAAGCCACGCGCGCCCGCACTGGGTCGAGCCGGAGGGAGCGAGAGGCGGCAGAGATTTCCGCGTCCGCCGCGAGCACTGCGCTTGTCGACGGCGAAGTCGCGGAGCGATCGTGCACGTCCATGCTTGTCGTCCTCTCGGATCTCCACTTCGTCGACGGCACCGCCGGCGAGCATAACCTCGCCCCCGAGGCGTTCTATCGCGTCTTCGCCGACGACATCGTCGGCGTCGCGCGCAGCAAGGCGATCGAGGAGGTCGACATCCTCCTCCTGGGCGACATCTTCGATCTCCTCCGCACCGAGCAGTGGTTCGAGGTCGCGATCGACGCTCGCCCGTGGGGACGCGACACCCAGGCGTGCCTCGAGCACGCCGACAAGATCCTCAAGGACATCCTCGAGCACGTCGTCGAGAGGGACGGCAAGCGGGTCATCGACAACCCGGCGATCTTCCGCTTCTTCCGCGAAGAGCTCCCGAAGCGCCTCGCCGAGGTCGGGGTCAAGAAGACGACGATCCACTACGTCCCGGGCAACCACGACCGCCTCGTCAACGCCGCCCCCGCGCTCCGCGATCGCGTCGCCGCGGCCCTGGGGATCGACCTCGCGGGCGGGTGGTTCCCCAACGCCTACCGCAGCGAGCGGTACGGCGTCATCGCCCGGCACGGCCACGAATTCGACCACCTCAACTGCGCGTCGTCTGCGAAACCCTACGACGACCCCAAGACCACGAGCGAGCTCGAGCGGCGCCGGCGGGACTACGCGGAGCACACGTCGATCGGCGACGTGATCACCACCGAGCTCGCGGCGAGGCTCCCGCACCTCGTGCGCACGCGGCTCGACGATCCCGACCCCCTCCTCGTCGAGCGCTTCCAGGAGATCGAGAACGTCCGCCCGCTCAGCGGCATCTTGGCCTTCCTCCGCTACCAGGCGCGCACCACCGGCGAGCGCTGGAAGGCCATCGAGGGCCTCTTGATCGAGGCCGTGGAGTACTTCCTCGGGCTCGACTTCGTCCGCAACTACGACAAGGAGCACGGCCTCTTCCCGCTAGGTGACCGTGACGCGGACATCGTCGACCAGATCCAGATCGCCCTCCGGACCCTCCGCATCCTCGGACTCGAGCCGACGCTGAAGCTCGCCGAGAAGCTCGGCATCCTCCCCCGCGACGACGCGGAGGACAACGAGGACGAGCGCGAGGCGGCGCTCCGCGAGCCCGGGATCGCCTGCATCGAGGATCCGATCCGCTTCGTTCTCTACGGCCACACGCACGGCCCGCGGGTGCTCCCGCTGACCTACCTCCACAGCCCCGACTTTAAGCAGGTCAAGGAGTGCCAGCTCGTCAACACCGGGACCTGGCGCGCGCGCTTCCGTCAGACGGCCCGCCGCGACGGCTTCACCAAGCTCCAGAACATGACGTACGTCCTCGTCTACGACGCGAACGAGGATCGCTTCGACGACGACCACGAGAAGCCGCCGACGCTCGAGATCTGGACCGGCTCGCGCAAGAAGTACTTCATCTAGGACCCGCGGCGGCGCCCGCCGCGTCCTCCGAACATGTCCAAAGAGACATCTCCAAAAGGGCCGCCGGGGGGGGCGCTACGATCCGCCGCGCGACGGCCAGCGGATCCGGTAGCAGCGGTGGATCTTGGCGCTGCGCTGGAAGTCGCTGGGGATCGTCGCCTCCGAGACGTCCTCCACCTCGAGGGGCGCGAGGGCGTCGACGTCGATCCGGAAGCGGCGGTGGTGGGTCGAGAAGATCAGCAGGCCGCCGGCGACGAGGCGCTCCGCGGCGGCGCGGATCAGCTCGACGTGCTCGCGCTGGACGTCGAAGTCGCGGGCCCGCTTGGAGTTGGAGAAGGTCGGCGGATCGACGTAGATGAGGCCGTAGCGCCGGCGATCGCCGGTGAGGAAGTCGCG
>JAGQIT010001192.1:4160-5002 GCA_020431135.1 Myxococcales bacterium
TTGCGCTCGGCCCAGCGCAGGTAGCGGCGCGAGAGATCGACCGAGGTCGTCGACTTGGCGCCGCCGAGCGCCGCCTGCACGGACGCCGTCGCCGTGTAGCAGAAGAGGTTGAGGACGTCGCGGCCGGCGGCCTCGTCGGCGATCATCGCCCGCACCGGCCGGTGATCGAGGTAGAGGCCGGTGTCGATGTAGTCGCTGAGGTTGACGTAGAAGCGGGCCTCGCCCTCGCGGACGACGTGGAGCTCCTCCGAGGCCGCCTGCTTGACGTACTGGTCGTAGCGCTTCTGCCGGCGGCGGACCTTGACGAAGACCCGCTCGGGCTCGACCTCGAGGTGCTCGGCGACGATCTCGTGGGCCTCGCGGAGGCGACGGGCGGCGACCCGCGGCTCGATCGTCGCCGGCGGCGCGTACTCCTGGAGCACCGCGCGCAGGCCGTCCTCGCAGCCGTAGACGTCGACGGCGACGGCGTACTCGGGGATGTCGGCGTCGTAGAGGCGGTAGCAGGTGATCCCCTCGCGCTTGGCCCAGGCGCCGACCTTGCGCGCGTTCTTGCGCAGGCGGTTGGCGAAGGCCTCGGCGCCCTCGCTGCGCGGCCGCTCCTTCGGCGGCTGGCGGACGCTCTCGGCGTTGACGTCGATGAGGTAGAGGCGGACGTCCAAGGCGCCGTTGCGCAGCTTGTAGGAGCGCCCCGCCCGGAGCTCCGTCGCCAGGCCGAGGGCTGGCTCTGAGGTCAGGATCGCCGCGCGCCAGCCGTCGAACTCGGCGACCAGCGTCGCACCGATGGCGCGGTAGAGGCCGGGGAGATCCTCGTCGGCGCCGAGGCGCTCGCCGTAGGGCGGGTT
>JAGQIT010001193.1 GCA_020431135.1 Myxococcales bacterium
GCCTGCGCCTGCTCCTGAACGGCGGCGGCGAGCCCCTCGAGGTCGCGGGCGACGGCCCCTTCACCTTCCCCGCGGCGCTCGTCGACGGCCAGGCCTACGCGGTGACGGTCGACCTCCAGCCGGCGACGCCGGATCAGACCTGTACGATCGACCAGGGCAGCGGGGCGATCGCCGGCGCCGACGTGGTCGACGTCGCGGTCCGCTGCCGGACGCCGATCCGCCACGTCGTCGTCATCGGCGTCGACGGCCTCGGCGGCGCCTACGTCCCGGGGATCGACACGCCGAACCTCGACGCGCTGGCGGCCGAGGGGGTCGCGACCCTGGCGATGCAGAACGTCCTGCCGACGATGAGCGCGCCGAATTGGATGTCGATGATCGCCGGCTCGACGCCCGATCAGCACGGGGTGCTCAGCAACTCGTGGTCGCCGGGCGACTCGCAGCCGACGCCGACGCTCTTCGCCGTCGCCCGCGCTCACCTGCCCGCGGCGAAGATCGGCGTCTTCCACGACTGGGACGCCTTCGACGACCTCGTCGAGCCCGGCGTCGCCAGCCACGTCGAGAGCCCCGGCGACGAGGTCGAGACGATGTCCGCGGCGCTCGCGTGGATGGCGGCCGAGCGCCCCGAGCTCCTCTTCATCCACCTGGACCACGTCGACCACGCCGGGCACTTCCACGGCTGGGGCGGCGACGACTACCGCGACGCGGCGGAGTCGGCCGACGCCCTGATCGGCGAGGCGGTCGCGGCCCTCGAGGCCGCGCAGATGCGGCCCTACACCGCGCTGATCATCAGCGCCGACCACGGCGGCGAGGGGCTCTCGCACGGCGATGACACCTCGCTCGAGCGGCCGATCCCCTTCATCGTCCAGGCGCCGCAGATCTCCCCGGCGACGATCGACCGCGAGGTGCGGATCTTCGACCTGGCGGCGACCGTCGCCGCGCTCCTCGGCGCCGAGGCGCCGGCGAGCTGGCTCGGGCGGCCGGTGGTCGAGGCGCTGATCGACGCCGCCGAGCCGCCGACGCCCGACGTCCGCCTGGAGCTGCTCGAGGTGACAGACTACGAGTGGCGCTACGACGACGCGGGCAGCGGCGCCTTCGAGGACGCGTCGATCTGGCGGCCGCTGGCGCCCCCCGGCTACGTGATCGTCGGCGACGTCGCGGTCGTCGGCCACGACCCGCCGGGCTTCCCGGCGCTCGTCGTCAAGGACGCGCCGGGGGCCCTCGCGCCGCCGCTCGGCTTCGAGCGGATCTGGGACGACGAGGGGAGCCTCGGCAAGAACGACGTCGCCCTCTGGAGCCCGATCGCGCCGCTCGGCTACGCCTGCCTCGGGACCGTCGCCCAGCAGCTCTACGACGTCGAGCCGTCGCCGCAGACGATCCGCTGCGTCCACCGCGGCCTCCTCGCGCCCGGGGCGATGAGCCTCACCTGGGCCGACGAGGGGTCCGGCGCCTGGGAGGACGCGGGCCTGTGGGGCTGCGAGGTCGGCGAGGCCGGCGGCGCCTCGGCGCGCAGCTTCGTCGCCCGCCGCCATCACGACGACCCCGGCTATCCGAAGTGCTGGGTGTTCGCCCGCTGAGCGCTGGCGATGCGCGACGCGCCGAGCGTCCGGCGCTGTTTCCTGGTGAGGCGCGGCCTCAAGCTCG
>JAGQIT010001194.1 GCA_020431135.1 Myxococcales bacterium
CTCGGCTGCGCGCCGCTGAGCCACGGCGGCTTCGAGCGCCGGGTGCCGCTCGCCGACGCGCCGCCGCCCGAGCGGGCGCGGATCTTCCTCGTCGCGGGCGGGGTCGACGTCGCCAACTTCGCCGCGGAGGTGCTCGAGCAGCGCCGCTTCTGGCGGGCGCAGGGCTTCGCCGACGACGAGATCGCCTGCTACTACGCGCGGCCGACGAAGGCCGGCTTCCGCGGCGATCGCCGGCAGTATCGCCGGCTCTTCGCCGATCTCGACGGCTGCTACCCGGCGTCGACGTCGACGCTGCGCGCCCACCTCGCGGCGGCGGCCGAGCGGCGCCCGCCCTTCCTTTACCTCTACGTGACGACCCACGGGATCGACGGCCTCGTCGGCGACGTCGGCGACGACCTCCCGCCGGACGAGCGCGGCCTCCTCGATCGCTACGTCCTCCAGCTCGGCGAGGGGCCCGGCGACGGCGCGAAGGCGGCGGCGATCCTCGCGGCCTACCGCGCCGGGGCGCCGCGCGAGGAGCTCCTCTTCACCCCCGACGTGCTCGCCGAGGCGCTCGCCCGCTTCCCCGCTGAGACGCCGAAGCTCGTGGTCCTCCAGGGCTGCCACAGCGGTGGCTTCCTCGCCGAGCCGCGCGGCCGCGCCGAGGAGGTCCAGCGGATCCCCAACCTGACGGCGATCGCCTCCGCGCGCTACGACCGGACGAGCTTTGGCTGCGACGCCGGGCCCGATCGCACGTACTTCGGGGCGCTCTTCGCCCGCTCCCTCAGCGGCTACGCGGGGCGGAGCCCGCCGGAGATCCCGTGGTTTGAGCTCTACCGCGAGCTGCGGGGGTCCCTGGCCGCGCTCGAGGAGCGCAAGGGCGTGCGGGCGTCGCTGCCGGTCTTCTTCACCTCGCGCGAGGCGGACGCGCCTGGGGGGATGGCGCCGGAGGCGGGGGCGTCGGGAGAGGGGGCCTCGTCCGGAGCTGCGGGCGCTGCCGAGGTAGGTTCTGACCAATAAAACAGGTCCAATTGGACATTGTTCTTGGTGGCGGCGTGAGAGCGCGAGCGTGGCGTGGGTGGTCGCGGTCTGCGATGCGACCGGCGGAGATCCGGACGAGGTGGGCGTCGACGGTGGGTGACCACGCTGACCCGAGGACCGCGAGCTCGGCCGGAGTCCGGAGCCGCGAAGTCGTGCGCCCCGGGCTTGGCGCGTAGGTCCGCGTCGAGATCCTCGCGGTCGCACGCTCTCGGCCTGCGCCGGAGTCAGCGGCCGTGGGCGCGGAGCCAGTCGCGGATCTGCTTGGCGAGCGCGTCTCCGGCGGGGTCGCCGTCGACCTCCTCGAGGGCCCGTCGGGCGCCGGTGAGCGCCTCGTCGACGCGCTTGGCGTCGAAGGTCGCCTTGGCCAGGGCGAAGCGCGCCTCGGCCCGCAGGCGCCGCGGGACCGAGGGGTCGCCGCGGAGCTCGAGGGCGCGGCGACAGGTCCGAAGGGCCAGGGGGAGCTCGGCCTTGGCGGTCCACGTCTCGCACAGCGCGACCGTGGCCTGGGCGACCGCCGGGTGGTTGGTCCCCATCGTCGCCTCGAGGGCGTCGACCGCCCGCTGGTGGGCGTCGACGGCGTCGTCGAAGCGGCCGGCGGCGGCGAGGCTGCGCCCGAGGTCGGCGTTGATCATCGCGCCGACGAGGCGGCCGTAGGGGCCGGCGATCGTCGCGGCGGTGTTCGCCGCGCTCTGCAGGCGGAGGATCGCCGCCTCCGTGTGCCCGCGGGCGGCCGTCGCCAGGCCGAGGCTGTGGTGCGCCCGGGCGTCGCGGCGGCTGTCGCCGAGGCGCCGGACCGCGGCCGTGAGCCGCGGGGTCAGGTGCTCGGCCTCGTCGTGGCGCTGGAGGTGGACGCCGAGGAGCCGCACGAGCGCGGTCAGGCTGTCGATCGCGACCTCGTCGTGGCGGCTCGCCTCGGCGTTCCACAGCGCGTCCTTGAGGAGCCCCTCGGCGCGGTCGTACTTGCCGCGCAGCTCCTCGATCTCGCCCTGGAGGAGCAGCGCCTCGGCCCGGACCGCGAGGTTGTCAGCGTGCTCGGCCTCGGTCGTGACCTGGCGGCTGGCGCGGAGCGCCTCGTCGAGGTCGCCGAGCCAGGCCTGGGCGCGCGCGCGGTCGAGGTCCCGGCGCAGGCGCCTCGTGACCTCCGCGAGCTCGGGGTCGTCGGGCTCGTCGGTGCGGATCTGGAGGATGCTCGGGTCGGCGCAGGGGGTCAGGCCGAGGAGCGCGTGGGCGGCCGGGATCGCGTTGGCGAGGCCCTCCGCTGGGAGGTCGCGCAGCGCCTCGCCGAACGCGAGGAGCGAGCCGCGGCGGCGCTCGAGGCAGGCGCGCTGGAGGTCGACGAAGGGCTCGCGGCTGTCGCCGATGAGCTGGTTGAGAACGCAGACCGAGCGGGTCGTCCGCTTGAGGTCCGCGGTCATCTCGCTGAGGATGTCGTCGACCCGGCGCCAGGTCTGGTTGGTGTCGCCGAGGCTCGACGCCGTGAGGCGCTCCTCGAGCTCCGCCCGGCGCTCCGCGCCGTAGGCCTCGTCGACGGCCGCGGCCTGGGCGGCGCACACGTCCGCGTCGATGAGGTGGCCCTCGTTCTTGTCGCGCAGCTCGAGGAAGCCGATCGCCGCGATCGCCAGGCCGGCGATGATGATCAGGCCGGCGCGCAGCCAGCTCTGCTGCGGGCGCCCGGGGTCGTCGGAGAGCTCGGCGAGGAGCGCGTCCATCGACGGGTAGCGGGCGCCGGGGTGGACCGCGAGCCCGCGGATCAGGATCTTCCGCAGCCATTGCGGGACATTGCTGTCCTTTGGCTCAGGTGCGATCTTGCCGTTGAGGACCGCCTTGCGGACCCGGGCGACGGTGTTGCCGAGGAAGGGCCGCTCGCCGTAGAGCCCCTCGTAGAGGGCGACGCAGAACGAGAACTGATCGGTGCGCGCGTCGACCTGGAGGTTGGCGTACTGCTCCGGCGCCATGTAGGCCGGGGTCCCGGCCATGCCCCCCGGGCGGGTGAGCTTGAGCTCGAAGACCGACGAGCTCTCGGTGGCGACCGACTTGATCGCGTCGGCGAAGGTGTCGGGCCGCTCGGGGTGGTTGGAGTCGGCGCGCGCGAGGCCGAAGTCGACGACCCGCACCCGGCCGTCGCGGCCGATGAGGACGTTGTCGGGCTTGAAGTCGCGGTGGATGATCCCCGCCTTGTGGGCGGCCGCGAGCCCGCGCCCCGCCTGGAGGAAGATCCCGAGGACGTCCTGCCAGGCCCGGCGCGCCGGCTGCGAGCCGTCGGCGAGCGGCTCGGGCGGCTGCCGGGTCCACTCCGTCAGGGTCATCCCCTTGACGAACTCCATGGCGATGAAGACCTGATCGTCGATCGTCCCGACGTCGTAGATCGCGACGACGTTGGGGTGCGAGAGCTTGGCCAGCGCCTTCGCCTCGCGGAGGAGGCGGGCGCGGGCGGTCGAGCTCGAGCTCGACTGCGAGACCTGGGCGCGGAGGACCTTGAGCGCGACCCGGCGGTCGAGCTCGGGGTCGTAGGCGGCGTAGACCACCCCCAT
>JAGQIT010001195.1 GCA_020431135.1 Myxococcales bacterium
CCCTTCGAGCGCACGGTCGTGCCGCCGAGGCCGTAGCGGCCGTCGGGGCTGCACTTGAAGATGATGAAGCAGCGCCGCCACTTCTCGTTGTGCTTGAAGTCGACCTCGCGGTGGCGATAGGAGGAGTTCGGCGGCGCCAGCAGGTGGAAGCCGTGGCCGGCGTCGCCGAAGCGCGCCTGCATGCGCTGGCGGATCGCCCCGGGGATGCCGTCGACGCCGATCGCCGAGTCGCCCCAGTGGACGACGCGCGTGATCGAGCCGGCGATCGCCGCGTCGCTGCGCGCGAGCTTGGCGAAGAAGCCGTCGAGCTCGTCGCCCTTGAAGAGCTCCAGGGGCTGGACGACCTCGGCGTCGTCGCCGGGCTTGGCCGCGTAGGGCGGCAGCGCGTCGCCCTCGTCGACCTCGATGATCGCGTCCGGCGTGCGGTCGACGAGCGGCTGCGGCGGCTCGGCCTGGAGGACCTCCTGCGCGAGCTCCTCGATCTCCTGGACGCGCTCCTCCTTCTCCTCCATCGCCGCGCCCTCGAAGGGCCGGCCGAGGAGGTTCCAGAAGGGCACGGGATCGCCGGGCTTCCACGGCCGCGCGAACTCGAGCGCCGGCGCCGTGTAGGCGGCGATGAGGCCGGCGACGACGACGATCAGCGCCGGGCCGATCGGGCCGAGGGTCGACCAGCGCGGGCGCAGGGTCTCGGCCGCGGCCTCGACCTCGACCCGCTCCTTGAGGCGGCCGTCGACGTCCATCAACCCCTTGGGGTCGCCGTCGTCGCTCTGCTTGGGATCAGCCATCGGTCGTCTGCGCGGAGGATCAGAACTGGAAGTAGATGAAGGCCCGCGGCGCGCCCTCGAGGACCTTCATCAGGCCGTAGGCGAAGGCGAGGAAGAGGAGGCCGAGGAGCGGCCCGGGGATCCGGCGGAAGACCCCGTAGGCGACCTCGTCGACCCACTTCTTCGGCGTGAAGTGGTAGGCGAGGCCGAGGACGAGGCAGAGCCAGATCCACTCGCTGGCGAGGTCCGGGCGCAGGCCGCGGCCGTCGAAGCGGACGAGGCCGGCGACGAAGGCCCGGGCGGTGTCGAGATCCGGCGCGCGGAAGAAGATCCGCGAGAGCACCAGGAGGTGGAAGGTCAGGAGGACGTGGACGAAGGTCTTGAGCCGACCGTCGCGCATCTTCGACAGCGGCAGCGCGCAGATCACGAGGCCGAAGCCGGTGATGAAGCTGGCGAGGATCGCCGCGCCCTCCCACTCGAGCTTGAAGAGGTAGCGCCCGAGCGCCGCGAAGGCGGCGAAGCTCGCGGCGCTGCCGAGCGCCCAGATCGTCGCCCTTACGGCCTTGCCGGGCCCGGGGCCGCGCCGGCTCCGGCGCATCCGGTTCCAGCGGTTGAAGACCATCGCCCCGGCGTGGATGTTGGCGTAGATGACGAAGTTCCAGCTCGCGCCGTGCCACATGCCGACCAGGAACATGGTCAGCCAGACGGCGACGTAGCCGGCGCGGGCGCCGAAGCGGGCGAGGAGCTGGAAGAAGAGGTAGTCGCGCAGCCACGACGACA
>JAGQIT010001196.1 GCA_020431135.1 Myxococcales bacterium
CGTCGTCGCACTCCTCGACCCCGGCCTGGGTGAAGCCGTCGCCGCAGGTGGCGGCGACGCAGGTCGACAGGCAGGCCGCGCCGTCGCCGTTGCTGGCCCCGTCGTCACACGCCTCGGGGCTCTGGCCGTCGCTGTTGAGGATCCCGTCGCCGCACGTCGCCGCGGTGCAGGCGTTGGTGCAGTCGTCGTTGTCGTTGGTGTTGCCGTCGTCGCACTCCTCGCCGGCCTGCATCTCGCCGTCGCCGCAGGAGACGAGGACGCAGTCGACGCAGGCCTCGCTGTCCTCGTCGCAGCTCTCGCCGGGGCCGACGTAGCCGTCACCGCAGACGTTGGCGGTGCAGTCGGCCTTGCAGGCGTTGGTGTTGCCGTTGCCCTCGCCGTCGTCGCACTCCTCGCCGTCCTCCATGACGCCGTTGCCACACTCGCCGCCGGGCCCGGTCGTCCCTGACTCGGTGCCGCTGTCGGTGCCGCTGTCGGTGCCGCTGTCGGTGCTCGTGCTCGTCGTGAAGCCCATCGTCGTCGTGGTCGCCGTCGTGGTCGCCATCGTCGGGTTGAACGACGCCGCGGTCGTCTCTTCGCCGCTGTCACCGCAGGCGAGGAGGGCGACGCAGCCCAGCGCAAGGAGTCCGAGCCCGCCAAATCTAGTAGTGCTGTACCGCCTCATCGATCCCTTCCCGTTCCCATCGACCCGCCGGACGCGGGACCCTCACCCGAGGTGGGCGGCGCCGATACCCTGCGGCGCGCTCACCCGCTGAGCTTCTCTTGTATCACGCGGCGCGGCGGCGATGCGCCGGCGTTCGCCCACCCACAGGTGGGCCGGTGTCGTCTCCATGCACATGGTCGAAGAGACACCATCGCGGCGCGCGGCCGCGCCATGACGGCCCAGGCCTCGCGACGGTCTGCCGATGCGCGCGGTCGACGAGCGCGCTCACTCGTCGCCGACGAGGCGCACGGGCGGCATCGCCAGGGCGCCGTGCGAGCCCGGGCCGAAGCCGAGCTGGCGCAGGGTCTGGGCGGCCGGTCGGAGCTCGCGCAGGCCGGTGAGGGTCGACTGGGTCGGCGCCGGCGGCTCGCTGCTGTCCGGTCCGCCGCTGAGGAGCTTGGCGATCGGGCCCTCGGCCTCGGGGTAGATCTTGAGCTCGATCGCCGCGTCGGCGTCGAGGCCCGCGGCCTCGCGCGCGAGCTCGAGGGCGACCGCGTAGCCGCCGAGGGCGTCGACGAGGCCGCGCTCCTTGGCGTCGCTGCCCGCCCAGATCCGCCCCTTGGCGACCGCCCGGACCTCGCCGAGCGGCATGTCGCGGCCGGCCGCGACCTTCGCCGTGAAGTCCTCATAGACGCGATCGAGCCAGGCCTGGAAGCGCTCCCAGCCGATCGCCGTGTAGTCGTGCTGGGCCGACCACATCGTCGCGTTGGCGGCGAGCGAGACCCCGTCGAAGGTGACGCCGACCTTCTCCCAGGTGTCGCGCGTCAGCACCTTGCCGCCGAGGACCCCGATCGATCCGGTGATCGTCCCCGGGTGGGCGACGATCTTGGCGGCGTCCATGGCGACGAAGTAGCCGCCCGAGCCGGCGACGTCGCCCATGCTGACGATCACCGGCTTGCCCGCCTCGCGGGCGCGGACGGTCTCGCGCCAGATCGCGTCGGAGGCGACGTAGGAGCCGCCGGGGGAGTCGACGCGGAAGAGGATCGCCTTGACCTCGGGATCGTCGATCGCCGCCCGGAGGGCGCCGGCGACGGTGTCGGAGCCCATCGTCGGCCCGCCGAAGATCGGATCGAAGGAGCTCGCGCCGCGGGTCACCGAGCCCTCGCCGAAGACGAGGGCGATCCGCGCGCCGTCGTCGTAGGGGGAGCCTGCGCGCTCGAGGTAGCGGTCGAAGTAGAGGAGCTTCGCCTCGCCGCCGGCGCGCTCGCGGACCGCGTCCATCACCTGATCGCGGTAGCCGAGGTGATCGACGAGGCCGAGCTGCGTCGCCTCCTCGCCGTAGTAGGGGCCGCCGTCGATGATCCTGGCGACCTTCGCCGGCTCGAGGCCGCGGCCCTCGGCGATCCCGGCGACGAGCTGCGTGCTCATGGCCCGCATGACGGCGGTCGTCGCCTCGCGGTGCGCCGGGGTCATCGACCGCTCCGTGAACATGTTCTTGGCGTTCTTGTACTCGTGGCGGTGATCCATCCGCGGGGTCGCGCCGAGCTTGTCGAGGGCCCCGCGGAGGAAGGGCGCCTCGGCGGCGAGGCCGGTGAGGCCGACGTCGCCGGATGGTTGGAGCCAGACCTCGTCGAAGGCCGTCGCCAGGTAGTAGCTCTGGTTGCCGGGGCCGACCTCGCCGAAGGTCTCGGCGAAGGCTACGGCGAACTTGCCGGAGCCGCGGAAGCGGAGGATCGCGTCGCGCATCTCCTGGGTCGTCGCCATGCCGTGCTTGTCGCCGCCGATCCGGGCGACGACGCCGTCGACGCGGTCGTCGTGGGCGGCGCGCTCGAGGGCGAAGACGAGCTGATCGAGGCCGTGGCGCGTGCCGCCGAGCGCCTGGGCGAT
>JAGQIT010001197.1 GCA_020431135.1 Myxococcales bacterium
GGCGTCGACCGCCGACCGCCGCCGCTCCTCGGCCACTACGTCGGCGCCGTCGACGACCTCGAGGCCGCGCTCGCCTGGATCACCCGCTGGACCTTCGCCGCCGAAGCCCCCCTGCCCGGCCCTGAGTCGCGCGCGCTCAGCCTCGGCCCCGCGCCGATCCCCGGCGGCGCGCTCCTCGACGGCTTCGGCACCCACCTCCTCGCCGTCGTCGTCGACGCCGCCGAGGACGACGGCGGCAGCCGCCCGTTCCGCTGGCCCGCTCCGCCGCCGGAGCTCCCCGAGCGCTGGCATCCCGCGGCGATCCTCAGCCAGCGCGCGCCGCTCTTCGCCGCCCCCGCGCCGCGCCTGCCCCCCTTCGCGGAGTCCCACGACGTCGTCCAGCGCAGCGATGACCTCTACGTCATCGGCGTCGTCGATCGCTGCGACGGCGACGGCGACGCGCAGCGCTGCACCCGTTGGGATCAGGTGCTCGTCCACGAACACGGGCGCTGGCGCGGCGGCTACCTCCCGGCCGCCCAGGTCGCCCAGATCGACGGCTGGCTGAGGGCGCCGCGCGGCCTCCCGCGCGTCCAGGCGATCCCGGCGGGGATCGACGGCGCCGACGCGCTCGTCCTCGTCGTCATCCGCACCCCGGACTACGACCTCCACCGGCTCACGCTCCGCCTGCCGCGCGCCGCGGGCGGCTTCCCCGACTACGCGATCGAGCTCGCCGCTGACGCGGTCATCGTGACGATCGCCGGCGAAGAGACTGCCCGCGTCCCGCTGAATGCGTCGATCGACGCGCGGCCGCGCTAGGAGCGGACGACCCTAGAGATCCGCGCCCGGCGTGCCGGGGAGCGCCTCATCCTCGGGCGCCGCCCGATCGACGCGGAAGGCGATCAGGTAGCCGCGGTTGCTGATCGCGTAGGCGCGCCCGAAGTGCGGATCGTAGGCCGGCTGACCGCTGATCCCCGAGCCGACGTCGAGGGCCGCGAGGAGCTCGCCGCTGACGCGATCGAAGGCCAGGAGGCCGCGCTCCGAGTGGCTGACGAGCACCGTCGCGCCGACCACGACCGGCGTCGAGAGCACGCCCGGATCCTGCTGCTTGCGCCAGCGCAGGCGGCCGCCGCGCTCGATCGCGAAGATCCCCTCGAGCGACGAGGCGACGATGAGGCCGCCGTCGCCCGCGTCGACCACCGTCCCCGCGCCGCGCATCGGTCGATGCCAGCGCTCGGCGCCGTCGGCCAGCGACAGCCCGTAGACGCCGGTCGCCTGACCGCTGACCACGACCTCGCCGTGGACGACGTCGACGAGCGGCGTGCTGTCGGCGTCGATGAAGGCGCCGCCCTCGGGCGGGGCGACGTTCGCCTGCCACAGGGCCTCGCCCGAGGCCGCCCCGATCGCGACGACGCGGCCGTTGCCGAAGCCCGTCAGGATGACCCCGCCCTCCGGCACCGAGGGATCGCCGTCGGCGACGTAGGTCAGGCCGGCGCGCCCGTGGATCGTGAAGTCGGACTGGAAGGGCTGCTCGTACTGCCAACGCCAGGCGCCCGTGCGGACGTCGAGGGCGAAGACCTGGTCGCGCGAGTTGGCGAAGTAGACGACGTTCTCGGCGATCAGCGGGCGCCCGCGGAGCGTCCCCTGCGTCTCGTAGGTCCAGCGCGGCTCGTGGGTGTCGAGGTCGAGGGCCGTCAGCGCGCCGTTGTCCGAGCCGACGAGGAGCACCGGCTCGCCGTCGACGAGGACCGGCTCCGAGGCGATCGGCCCGCCGAAGTCGCGCTCCCACTGGAGCGCGCCGTCGTCGACGTCGAGGGCGAGGAGCGTGCCGTCGCGGCTGCCGACGTAGAGCTGGCGCCGCTCGACGTCGGTGGCGACGACCGCGAGCTCGTCCGGGCGGAGGATCGCCATCTCGGTGATGGTGATCGGCCGCATGAAGTCGACCTCGAGGACAGCGCGCGCGGCGTCCGTCTCCGCGGGATAGACGAGCACGGTCCGCTCGTTCGGGCCGCAGGCGCCGCTGAGGAGCGCCAGACCGAGGCCTGAGAGGAGTGCGAGGCGTGCGAGGGCGCGAGCCATAGGGCTACTCTGCGGGCGCCGGAGGGGCCTCTGCGGCGTTGTCGATGATCTCGACCGCCGACGGGGTCGGCGCGGCGTCGGCGAGGATGCTCGGGTCGAGCGCCTCCGCGAGCTTCCGGACGTCGTCCCCCATCAGCGAGAATTCGCGCAGCGGGTACTCCTCGATGTAGCTCTTGAGGGTCGCCACGGCCTCGTCCTTGCGCTCGTTGGCCGCGAGGATCCGCGCCCGGTGGTAGAGCGCCGCCTCGCGGTACATCGCCCCCTTGTCGCCGGCGAGGATCTCGAGCTGCGCCAGGGCGCCGTCGATGTCGCCCTGCCCCTCGAGGGCCAGGGCGAGGCCCTCGCGGGCCATGAAACCGAGCGGGTGATCCTCGACGCGGATGACCTCGCGGTAGGCGGCCTCGGCCTCGCTGAACTTGCCGTCGCGCATCAGCTCGGCGCCGCGGAGGAGCTCCGCCGCCGTCGCCGGGCCGCTGTCCGGGGCGCCCTGCTCGAGGTCTGCCAGGGCCTTGCCGATCGCAGCCTCGCGCGCGGCCTCATCCGGGACGATCGGGTACGGCGGCGCGTTCGTCGGGCCCATCAGGCTCTCGACGTCACCGACGCGCCCGCGCGCCTCGTGGGCAGCCGCCGTCGCCAGGAGCTTGGTCGCCTGCGACGACTTGGTCTGCCCCTTGGCCCGCAGGATCACGACGGCGCCGATCCCCAGGGCGATGGCGACGATCCCGAGCAGCACCCAGCGGCTGCGGTTCGACGCCGCGCGCCCCGCAGAGCGGACCGCCGACTGGAACGCGTCGTCCTTCGGCGGCGCCGCCTGCCCGCCGTCGCCGCGCTTCTTGGTCCGCGAGCGGCTCCAGGAGGGCAGCGCCATCCGCTCCTCAGGCGCGGGCTCCGGCGCAGACTCGGGCTTGTCGGGCGTATCGCTCACGGATGGCGTGTCTACCCGAGCGACGCCTCCCTGTCCACCCAGGGCGGGGTATAACCTGGGCCCGTGACCGCGCCGTCCCCTCGCCCGGCCGCTCGACGACCCCGCTGGGTCGCCGCTATCGCCGCCGCCACCGCGCTCGTCACCTCTGGCCCGCTCCGCGCCGACGAACCCTCGCCGGCCGAGGCCCCGCGCGACCCCAACGACGCGCCGATGATGCGGCCGCCGAACGGGCAGCCGGCTCCGACCCCGGTCAAGCGCTCCCCCGCCCTGGAGCCGCCCTACGGCGGCGATCGCCGCTTCGCGATCACCCTCGCCCCGGCCTACGCCTCGTTCCGCCTGCCCCTCCTCGGCCGCCCGACGATCCGACGCCCCGGCGCCGGCGCCCTCATCGAGGCTGACCTCCGCCTCCTCTCCTTCATCTGGCTCCGCGCGCAGGTCGGCTACAGCGCCCACCCGATCGACGAGACCAAGGTCGAGGACGACGAGACAGGCGAGCTCAACGTCACCGCGAACTCCGGGGTTCTCCACGCGACCAACGCTGGGATCGGCGTCGCCGCGGGCATCGACCTCGGTCGCTTCCTGCCGACGGTCGACGTCGGCGCTGGGGTCTTCCGCATCGGCACCCCCGAAGGCGCCCTCGCCGGTCAGCGCGGCCAGGCCTGCCTCGAAGGCTCCGTCTGCGACACCGGCCTCGCCTGCCGCGCCGGCACCTGCGTCCCGGCGGCCGTCCCTGAGGTCCACGGCGGCGTCAGCGTCGATCTCCAGCTCCGCAAGCACTGGTACATCGGCGCGACGATCCGCTACTTCGCGCTCATGGTGCAGCCGCTCGACTTCCCGATCTACGTGATCGGCGCGGCGCGGCTCGGCGCCCGCTTCTAGCCTTCTCCTTCGGACAGGCGCCCACCGCAGACGGCGCGGATACGCCGTCTACGGCATCCAAGCGCGACAATGTCCAAAGGGCCAGGTTCATAGCCCGAGCCCGCCGTCGTCGTCCCGGAGGGACCAACCCCACGTCGCTTAAACGGAGAAGGACCCCCACCAGGAGGTGGGAGTCCTTCGCCTCGGAGAGCGTCCGCCCTAGAGGTTCGGGCAGTCGACCGCCTTGAGGTCCGAGATCTCGCAGACCGCGTTGACGCTGGTACCAGCCGCGGCCGGACCGTTGCGGACGAGCCTGAACTCGGCGTTCCAGCCGTCGTCGACGCACTCCTGCGACATGTTGTCGTCGGGGTTGTCCGGCGAGGCCGTGCCGTCCGGATCGACGAGGTAGACGAAGCAGACGTTGCTGCCGTCCGGCGGGTTGTTGTTCACGCACTCGGGGATCTCGGTGCTCTCGCCGGTCGCCTGGTTCGACTCGTAGAGCTGGCAGCTCGCGTCGAG
>JAGQIT010001198.1 GCA_020431135.1 Myxococcales bacterium
CGCGACGGGGCTTGGATCGCCTCGCCGGCGGCCGCCGCCAGGCGCAGGCCGCCGGCGCAGGCGTCGTCGACGACGAAGATCGCGGCGTCGCAGGCGAAGGCCCGCTCGATCGCCTGCGCGACCGTCCGCGCCAGGGTCTCGAGCTCGTCGTCGCCGACGAGCTCGTGCGAGAGCTGGTAGAGCGCGGCCGTCCGCGCCTCGGCCTCGCGGGCGCGGCGGGCCTGCAGGCGCAGGCGCGCGGTGAGGGACGAGAGAACGACGCCGACGCCGGCCATGACGACGAAGGTGATCACGTAGCGCGCGTCGGCGACGTCGAAGGTGTAGACCGGCTCGACGAGGAAGAGGTCGAAGGCCGCGACGCTGAGGAGCGCGGTCGCCAGCGCCGGCCCGAGGCGGACGCGCGAGGCGACGAGGACGACGCCGAGCAGGTAGACCATCACGAGATCGGGCTCGGCGACGCGGGCGCGCAGGAGCGAGGCGAGCGCGGTGGCGATGGCGACGGCGAGGAGCCCCTGACCGTACTCGATCGCTAGGCGGCCGACGCCCGCGGCCGGCCCCCGCCCCTCATGCCCGCCCGTTGTTCGCCCGTCGTCCACCTGACAGCCGCAGACTCTACTCGAAGATGTCGGGGTGCGTGACCGCGTACGCCGAGAAGCCGATGAAGATCGCGATGACCGCGTAGCGGAGGATGTCGAACTGAGCCATGGGGTGCCTCGCGGGGCGCCGCGTCTTCGCCGGCGACCCGCACATTCAACCTACGACCCCCCAGATCAAGCGGATGTATAGAAGCGCCGGCTGCGATCAAGATCCCGTCAAGATGGGATCAAGATCCTGTAAAAACGCCCTATTGACCGGTCAGCGGCGGCAGAAGGAAGCTGCGGATCTTGTCCTCGCCCTCGTCGTGGCAGACGACGCAGTGGCTGACGCCGTCGCCCGCGTAGACGAGCGCGTCCTCATCCCCCCACTCGGCCCAGAACCACGAGTCGGTGGAGGTCGGGCGATCCATGACGACGAGGAAGTCGCGCTCTTCGTCGTCCTCGGTCGCCCAGCCCTCGACGACGACCCGCGAGCCGATCGGCCAGGCGTCGATCGGCACGTTCGCGTCGATCGCCTCGACCATGATGTCGTTGATGTAGACGTCGATCCAGAAGCCGTGGGGCGAGTCGCCGCGGAGGCGGCGGTCCCAGCCCGGCGGGCGGCTGTAAGAGTTGCGGAAGTCGTCGCTGCCGAGCTCCTTGAGGAGCTCCTCCCCGGCCTCGACGTCGCGATCGGCACAGGCGAAGGGCCCCGCGAGCGCGGCGGCCAAGAGGAGCGCGGGCGCGACGGACCTCAGCCTCATCCGCCTCAGGATACCGCAGCGACCCGCCAACTGAGCGGAGCAGCGTCATCCCCCCCTGTCAGTTCGCGCCGCGTCGTCGCGCACGTCCTGGCTGAGCGAGCCCCTCGTCGGGCCGCTAGGCCGCGTCGACCGCGGCGGGGCGCAGCTCCAGGGCGAGCTCAAAGGAGAGCACCTCGCCGCCCTGGGCTCGGCGGATGGAGACGGCCAGGGTCAGGTAGCAGAGGTCGGGGCGCCAACGCGAGCGGGCGCGGACCCGCCCCCAGGCGACGAGCGGCTCGCCGAGCACGGCCTGCGCCTGGCGCTTGACCCGGCCGACGGCGCGCACCGTCGCGTCGGCGCAGCTCATGGCCTCCGCGGCGCACAGGGCCGCGACCGCGCGACCGACGAGCACCTGCGTCGGCACGACCCGCGACCAGCCGCCCGACTCGCCGGTGATCGACGCTGTGGTTAGGCACTCCTCGCAGCAGCCGACGACCTCACCGAGGAAGGTCGACTCGACGTGAGCCGCCAAATCTTCCGGTGATACTACGAACGGAGCCGACGTCAAGCGCGGGGCCGAAGCGAGAGATCCGAGATCGCGTAGTGTCATGGTCGATCCTCCATTTATTGTTCTTGCCGACATTCGGCCGCAGATCCACGTCATTGCGCCCGCGCTGCGGATTTGAGGGGTTCTGCACGCGAGTCCGCGTAGCCCCCCGAGATCAGCGCTAATTCGCCTGTTCTCGGCGATCTACCGCGGATTTCGCGGTCTTGCATTCACCATGCGCTTGCGATCGGTCGCACGCCGCATGCACAAAATAGGGGCGATCTCGGGGCGATCTCCCGCTCGGCCGTCACCGCGTGGATGTACATGCAAGGCTCTCGACGGACGACGCGAGGCGCAACGGCGGCGCCCCCCGGCCGACCTCGACGGGGTGCTCACCGCCCTCTACCCCGCGACCTGCGTCGGCTGCGGGCTCCTCCTCCGCGCCGCGCCCGAGGCCCGCGCCCTGCCGCTGTGCACCGCCTGCCTCCCCGAGGCCGTGCCCCTCGCGCCCGAGGCCCGGACGGTCGCCGGCTGCACCGCCCTCTTCGCCTACGAGGGTCCGCTCGCCGCCGCGATAACCCGCCTCAAGTTCGGCGGCGACGCGGCGGTCGCCGGCCCCCTCGCCCGCCTCCTCGCCGACGGGATCGCGACGACGCCGAGCCTCGCCGAGGCCGGGCCCTGGGATCTCCTGGTGCCGATCCCCTTGCACCCGCTGCGGGCGCTCGCGCGGGGCTTTGATCAGGTCGTTCTCCTGACCACGTGGCTGCGCCGGACCTGGCCCGTCGGCCTGCCGCCGGAGCACCGCCCGCGCCTCCTCCGGCGGGTGCGGCGGACGACGCCGCAGACGGCGCTCGACGGCCAGGAGCGCCGCCGCAACCTCCGCGGCGCGTTCGCGGCCCGCGCCCCCGAGGCTCTCCGCGATCGTCGGATCCTCCTCGTCGATGACGTGACGACGACCGGCGCGACGCTCGAGGCCGGCCGCGCCGCGCTCCTCGAGGCCGGCGCCGCCGCTGTCGTCGGGCTTGCCCTGCTCCGGGCCCTCCCGTAGCCTGCGAGGCCCCGTGCCCCGCTCGACGAAAAATAAGGATGGCCACATCTTCGCGGCCAACCGCCGCGCGCTGCACAACTACGCGCTGATCGAGCGCCTCGAGGCGGGGATCGAGCTCTACGGCAGCGAGGTCAAGTCGATCCGCGACAACAAGGCGAGCCTCGCCGAGGCCTACTGCCAGTTCAAGGGCGACGAGCTCTTCCTCTATCAGGCGCACATCGCCGAGTACACCCTCGCCCACGCCCGCAACCACGCGACCGTCCGCCCGCGCAAGCTCCTCCTCCACCGCCGCGAGCTCGACCGCCTCCACGACGCGATCCAGCTCCAGGGGCTGGCGATCATCCCGCTCAAGCTCTACGCCAAGGGCGGCATGATCAAGCTCGAGATCGCCCTCGCCCGCGGCAAGAAGGTCCACGACAAGCGGGCCTCGATCAAGGAGCGCGATCAGAAGCGGGAGATCGATCGGGCGAAGCGGGAGCACCGGTGAGCGGCGGCCGCGAGCGCGAACCGACCCAACGCGCCGCCGGGGCCGCGACCGACGCCCTCGCGGAGCTCGAGGCCTGCCTCGCGGAGCCCCTC
>JAGQIT010000099.1 GCA_020431135.1 Myxococcales bacterium
GGAGCGCCGCCTCGCAGGTCTCGCCGACGCGGCGCGCATCCCTGACGTCGTCGCGGCAGCCGTCGACCGCCGCCGCCCTCCCCTCCTCGAAGAGCTCGCCGTCGCAGAGGATCACGCCCTGGGCCGCTTCGCAGCGCTCCGTCACCTCGGCCCTGCCCGCGCAGGCGACGACGATCGTCACGCAGGCCGACACGACGACGAGGAGGCGTGACCTGTCCATGTCGACATCATAGGCCAGGCGGCGAGAACCAAAGAGGAGGCCCGCTCGCGCTGGCGCGAGCGGGCCTCCAATGTTCCGCGAACAGGGGGATTAAGCTAAGTGCAAGGCAAGCTAAGTTAAGGGGCTTGGGGGCTCGTGCGGGCTACTGCAGGGCCGCGAGGACCGCCGACATCTCGTCGAGATCGGTGTCGGTCGGCAGCAGCAGCTTGGCGGTGGCGATCCGGGCCTCGGCCTCGGCCTTGGCGGCGGCCGCGTTGGTCTGCGACTTGGCCGCGTCGAGGGCCTCGACGTAGGCGAAGACCGCCGCGCCCTTGCGGACCATCGGGCTCTCGACGCCGAGGAGCTCGCCGAAGGTCACGGTCGCCATGATCTCCTTCTGCTCGAAGGTGATCGCGTCCTTGTAGCGGGCGGTGACGGTGATCGGCGTGTCGTCGGCGATCAGCTCCGGCGCGCAGGTGGCGATCGTCTGGTGGAAGACCATCGTGTCGTTGGGCGCGAGGTGCTGCGGCTCGATCTCGGCGGGGTTGTCGCTGTACTCCTCGCCGCTGAACTTGACGATCTCGAAGCCGGGCGGCATGTCGAGCTTGACCTGGACGTCGCGGACGGCGACCGCCATCGTGTTGACGAAGTCCTCGTTGAAGACCTTCCAGGCCTCCTCGGCGCTCGGGATGAAGACGGAGGCGCCCTTGCCCGCGTCGGTGACGGTGTCCATCAGGCCGTCCTTGTAGGTGTCGTACGAGCCGACGCCGACGCCGACGAGGTAGATGCCGTCCTCGTTGTTCCCGCCGGCGCCGCCGGCGATGATGTCGATGTCGGTGATCCCCGCGTTGGCGCCGCCGTCGCTAACGAGGACGACGCGGTTGATCCGATCCTTGTCGTAGGAGGCGTGGGCGAGGTCGTAGCCCGCCGTGAGGCCGCCGTGGAGGTCAGTGCCGCCGCCCGGCGTGAGGGCGTTGCACTTCTCGAGGAGGGTCTCGTCGTCGGGGCCGCTGACCTTGTAGCCGGCGAGCTTGACCGCGTTCTGGACGTCCCAGCCGACCATCGAGACGATGTCGCCGACCTTGAGGCTCGCCGCGATCGCCCGGCAGGTCTCCTTCTGCATCTCCATCGGCGGGCCGCTCATCGAGCCCGACTCGTCGAGGACGAGGGTGATGTTCATCGGCGCCCGGTTCTCGTTCGAGATGACCTCGGAGCTGACGCCGATCTGCAGGAGGTACTCGCCCTCGGGCTGCTCCTCGAGGCGGTAGAGCTCCGGGGTGATGATGACCTCGCCGGGCTTCGCCGCCGGATACTCGAAGGTGTAGTAGTTGAAGAACTCCCAGGTCCGGATCGGCACGCCCCAGAGGTAGTCCTGCCAGCCGCCGAGGATGGTCTCGCGGACCTGGACCGGCGACGACATCGAGTTCGAGTCGTCGGGTGAGAGGTAGAGGGTGACCGGGCTCTGGTCGTCACAGACCTCCTCGCCGCCGGTCGTCGTGTCGCCGGTGGTCGAGTCGTCGCCGGTCGTCGGGTCCTCGCCGCCGGTCGTCCCCTCGCCGCCGGTCTCGTCGCCGCCGCTGCTGTCCGAGGTCGCGCCCGAGGTCCCCGTGCTCCCGGCCGTGTCGCCGCCGCTCGCCGAGGCGCTCCCCGAGCCGCCGCTCGACGACCCCCAGCCGGTGTCACCGGAGCCGCCGTCGGTCGCCGTCGCCGAGCCTCCGTAGCTCTCGTCGCTGGTCCCTGCGGCGTCGTCGCCAGCACAGGCCACGAGCGAGAGCGCGAGGCCCGAATTAAGGAGGATGAGGGGGATGGTCGAGGAGGTGCGTCGAGTCGTCATTGAATAAGCTCCGAAGAGGGCACCGCGGCGGGTGCACGCCAGGGGACAAAGCAAGTGACTCGCCAATCAATGATCTCAAGAACTTAGGTCTTTGTGCCACCGAGTTCAGGGTGTGGCCGCGGACACTCGGGTCATAGTGCCGACAGACGTGTCATGGCGACCCGGGAGGAGCTGATCGGCCCTCCGCAACTGCGCACGGCGGCGCCCCAGAGACCGGCGGCACAGCCGCTAGAATCCGTTACACTGCTTGACAAGGTTCGGGCGCCGCTCGGACCGTTGGTTGGCGAACGGGCGTGCTGGAGAATGAACCGCGTATACCCGACCCTGGGGGGGCTGTGATGTCCACGGCGAGCGAGCGTGAAGTTCAGGTCGTGATCCTCTCTGGCCCCGAGGCGGTCGAGCGCGCCGTGTTCGGCTTCGCCAGCGCCCTCGCGGCCGCGGCCTCGGGCGTCTCGGTCCGCGTCGTGCTCAGCATGCACGGCGCCTACTGGGC
>JAGQIT010001199.1 GCA_020431135.1 Myxococcales bacterium
GAAGAGGTGATTGCGCGAGTGATCGCCGCGGAAGAGCTCGGTGACGAGGCGGAGGATCCCGTAGGCGAGGGCGTAGCGGCCCGCGGCGCGCCACGGCGGCTCGATCCCCCGGCGGAGCCGCAGGCCGATGAGGAGGAGGGCGATCGCCTCGAGGCCGACGACCTCGAAGAGCTGGACCGGGAAGAGGCCGACGGTGGCGCCGTCGGTGCACGGGACCTCGCCGCCGGCGTAGGCGATCGAGCCCGCGGGGAAGCGGGCCGCCCACGCCGGATCGCCGGTCACGGGCGCGCCGAAGCAGCAGCCGGCGAGCCAGCAGCCGATCCGCGCGATCCCGTGGCCGAGCGGGATCCACGGGGCGACCATGTCACAGAGCTCCGCGAGCGGCCGGCGGTACTTGTGGGCGAGCCAGAGGAAGCCGACGAAGACCCCGAGGAGCGAGCCGTAGAAGACGAAGGAGTCCTGGCCCGAGAAGATCCGCGCCGGCTCGGCGAGGAACACCGAGGGCCGGCTGAGAACGTCGAGGAGGCGGCCGCCGACGAAGCAGCCGACGACGAAGACGATGTAGATGTCGATCAGCAGCTCGGCCCGGAGCGCGCGCTTGCGGCACTCCCACCACAGCCCTGGCAGGAGGCTGAGGCCGCCGAAGAGGATGAGCGTGCCGTAGCTGTTGAGATCGCCGATCCAGGTGTCTTCCAGGAGGATCGGGTGCATGGCTCCCCGCTAGGGCGCGCCTCGGTCGGCGCCGCGCAGCCGCGTCCGCGCGCCGGCCACGGCCGTCTACGCGTCTCCGCTCCGCGCCTTCGCCGTCACCGCGCGGTCGATCGCGGCGCCGTGCTTGCGCAGGAAGAGCATGAAGAGGATGACCCCGGCGACGAGGGCGACGTCGGCGACGTTGAAGGCCGGCCAGCGCTTGTCGGGCCAGTAGTAGAAGACCAGGAAGTCGACGACGCCGTGGCGCTTGTAGTTCGGATCGAAGCGGAGGACCCGGTCGTAGAGGTTGCCGAGCGCGCCGCCGACGATCATCGCCACCGCGAAGTAGGCGCTGAGGAAGCGGGTCGGCAGGGTCAGCGCCAGGCGGACCATGTAGGCGACCGCCGCGAGCGTGATGACGATGAAGAACGCCCGCGACCAGGCGGCGCTGCGCAGGAAGCCGAAGGCCGAGCCGGTGTTGAAGGCGTACTCGAGCTGGAAGAAGCCCTCGGAGATGATCCGCTTCGGCTGGTGCCGGAGGTTCTCCCAGGCCCACTCCTTGGACCAGAGGTCGAGGGCGAGGACCGCCGCGGCGAGCCCTCCGGTGAGGGCGAGGCGGCCGCCTCGGCCGGGTTCTTCGGTGGCCTGGGGCTCCGTCTCGGTCATCGCGTCGGCGGAGGATAGCTCAGCCCTGAGCCCCGCTCAAATCGTCCTAGGGCCGCTCGCCAGGCCTGGCTCGGGGCCGACGTGCGCCGCGCGAGAGCACACGCCGACGACTCGGACAGCCTCCAAGACGCAGCGAAGGGGCCGGGCGTCTCGCCGCGGCCCCTCGTGTCGGGCGCCTGTCGCGGGGCGGCCTGCGGCCTACGACCTCAGAGCGTCGGCTCGCGGCGCCCGCGGAGGAGGTCGAAGAGGGCCGGGCGGCGGCGCCGCGGCCACTGCTGCTTGGCCCGGGTCAGCGCACGCCGACCCCGGGAGACCCGCTGGTCCATCGCCTGCCGCGACAGCCCCTCGAGGGCGAGCGGGCGCTCGGCCTGGAGGTCGGTGAGCTCGCGGCGCTCGTGGCCGAGCAGGTTGGCGAGGGCGTTCTCGAGGAGGACCGACTCGGGGAGGCGCAGCTCGCGGAGGGCGGCGCGGAGGCGGGCGCGCATGCGGACCTCGTCGCGGAGATCGGGGCTCGCCTTGCGCAGCGCCTCGGCCCGCTCGGCCGCGTCACGGGCGAGCGAGACGCTGGCCGTCGCCC
>JAGQIT010001200.1 GCA_020431135.1 Myxococcales bacterium
CTCCGCTCGACCCGCGCCTTGTCCTTCGGCGCCCGCACGCGCGCCGTGTCGATGTGGAAGCCGCGCGACTGGGCGTACTCGAGGAAGGCCTCGGCGATCCGCGCCCCGAGGGGATCGGCCTTGCTGACGATCGCCTTCAGGTTGTCGACGATCGCGACCTTGAAGACGCCGCCGTAGAAGGCCCACGCGGCCTCGAAGGCCTCGATCGCTGTCTCGAGGTTCTCGCGCAGGACCGGATAGACGAAGCGGTAGCGCGACACGACCGGCGTGAAGATGAAGGCGCGAAAGCGCCGGGCTCGGCCCGAGCCGTCGTCGTCGATCTTGGTCATCCAGCCGGTGTCGACCTGGACCTCGACGCCGGGCTCACCGTCGACGATCGCGACGGTCGCGGGCTTGCGGCTGAAGCCGAGCTCGTTGCTCGCGTAGCGGTGCAGCGTCGAGTACGGGACCGCGATCCCGCGCCGCTTGAGCAGGCGGTGGATCTTGGTCAGCGTGACGCCCTTCGCGAGGTGTCCCTCGATGAAGGTCTGCTGCTCCGCGCACGTCCGCCAGCTCTCGCCCGGCTCGCGCTCCGGCGGGCTCTTGAGCGCGACGAGGACGGACTCGAGGCGCTCGTCGGTCAGACCGTCGACGCCGTCACTCGAGCTGAGGCCGCACGCCTCCGCCCGCGCGATGTAGCGCCGGACCGTCTTGGGATCGAGACCCACACGGGCGGCGATCCGCTTCTTCGGGACTCCGGCGAGCCATTGCCGGAGCACTTCTTTGATCTCGATCATCGTGACCTCCCGGTACGCCATGGGCCCGGTGTCGCCCGGCTCTCGCCGGTGCGTCAGGGGCGCATGCAGGGGTCACGCGAGGGCTGTCCGAGGGGGGGAATGCTGCTGAGAAACTCGATCCCCAGGGGGGAATGCTGCTGAGAACCAGGGGGGGAATGGTCGTGAGAAACTCAGACTTGGGCGGGGGAAAGGTCCTGGGAAACTAGGTTCGGTGGGGTGGAAAAGTCGTGGGAGCCAACATTCTCGCCGCGGTGGTCGCGGTCGCTCGAGACGACCGCCGCGGGGTCAGGGGCAGGTTCGTGTCCGAGCGAGAGATAGGCCGCGCCGCTCAACCCTTCACCTCCGAGCCGCCGCGTCGGGCGACACGCGGCGGATCGACAGGCTGGTGGTTGAGCGACGCGAAAGTAAAGATCCTGGAGCGCGAGCTCTCGCCGGCGCGGCTCGACCGTCGTGACCGCGGCGCTCGTTGGGCGCCAAGCGCCGCGGCAGTTCTGGTTCTGGGGGGTTCTTTCTTCAGTTCAGTTCAGTTCCGTTGTTGCTCCTCTTCGTTGCCGCTCCTGCGGAGTTCGTCGACTCGTCGCGCTCAGGCGGCTCGCACGACGAAGATCACAGGCTGCGACTCCGCGGGTGAACAACATGCGCTCATCCTTCCTCGCCGCCGCGCGGCGACGTCACGTCACGTCAGGGTTGCTGCTCCGGGTTGTGGGCGTCGCGCGGCGGCGGCAGGCGGGGTGTTGGGGGCTCGACGCCACGACCGCCGCGGGACACCCGGGGAGTGACGCGTCGGCGCGAGTCAATTGCCGGCGATGAAAAAAACGCCGAGAAAAATTCGTCGCCCCGCGAGAGCGCGCGACAGACCGAGTTTTTGCCCGCGAAGACCCCTCAACGCGGCCTCACGGCGGTGGACGTCTGCGCTATCCTCGGGGCGTGGGACGGCGTGGACGGGTGGATTCCTCGGGTGAAGTGTGGGTGCGTGTCGCCGCGATCAGCGTCGCGCTCGGCGTCGCTGGCTGCAACGGCGGCGGCTCCGGTGAGAGCGCGACGGACAGCGGCAGCGGCAGCGGCAGCGACAGCGGCAGCGACAGCGACGGCGACACGGGCGGGCCGGTGTGCACCGACTGCACGCCGGGCGGGGCGATGACCCACGGCCTGCCGTCGCCCGCCGGCGCGACCGTGTGGACGACGACGACGATGGACAAGGTGCTGCGCGAGGCGGCGCCGCCGAGCGAGGGCGGCGACGCGATCGCGATCTTCGCGGCGAAGAACGAGTTCGAGCCATTCCAGGTCGTCGTCCACCCGGACGCCGACGCCGACGTCAGCGTCAGCCTCGGGGCGCTCAGCGGGCCGGGGACGATCGACGGGCACACGGTCCACCGCGTCGACTACGTGACGATCAGCGACCCCTCGGACCCTGCGGCGATCGTCAGCGGGCAGATGCCCGACCCGCTGGCGCCGATCGCCTTCGGCGCGGCGCAGGCGGTGCAGGGCGACGACAACCAGCCGTTCTGGATTACGGTCCACGTCCCCGCCGACGCGCCCGCCGGCGACTACACGGGCGAGCTCACGGTGACCGTCGGCGGCGCCAGCGAGGTCGTCCCGGTGCGCCTCCACGTCTACGACTTCGCCCTCCCCGCGGAGATCGGCTTCGACGGCAATTGGAACAGCTCCTTCCAGGCGCTCGGCGGCGGCGACAGCCTGGAGCGCGTCGAGCTCCTCAAGGACTGGTTCTTCGATCACCGCCTCGTGCCCTCGTCCGTCGCCTGGCCGGCCGGGCTCAACTACGACGGCGGCATCACCTACGACTGCGCCGGCGGCTTCGTCAGCGAGGCCAACCCCTACGACTTCTCGGAGCTCGGGCCGAAGTACATCGACGGCGCCGGCTGGAACGGCGTCGGCTTCCCGTCGTTCCAGATCATGGACTTCGTCAACAACTCGACGCCGCGGCCGCAGGAGTTCTGCGGGGTCGACCGCGGCGGCGACCACTTCGGCACCGCCGAGTACAACGCCGCCTGGTCGCAGCTCCTCGCGGCGATCGACGCCTACCTGGTCGACCGCGGCTGGGAGGACGTCGGCTACTACTACGTGCAAAACGAGCCGCAAAACCAAGCCGACTACGACGTCGCGGCCTTCCTCGCCGACCTGACCAAAGAAGCCGCGCCGAACCTGCGGATCGCGGTCTCCGAGGAGCCGAAGCCCGAGATCGCCGAGCACGCGGACATCGGCGGCGGCTACTACGACCTTTGGTGGGCCGACCTCTCGCACTTCGAGCCGGGCTACGCGGCCGAGCGCCAGGCGCTCGGCGAGGAGGTCTGGTGGTACTTCCTCTATGGCGACCTGCCGCCGCACTTCAACCCGATCACCATCGACCACGCGGGGATCGAGACGCGGATCGCCCACTGGGCCGCCTGGAAGTACCGGATCCGCGGCTTCGCCTACTACTCGGTGACCGGCTGGGGGAGCGACCCCTACGGCGATCCGCGGCCGCAGGGGACCAACCAAAACGGCGACGGCTTCCTGATCTACCCGCCGACCGCCGACGGCGAGCTCGTCACGTCGATCCGCTGGGAGCTCCTGCGCGAGGGCGTCGAGGACTTCGAGTACCTGCGCTTGGCCGCCGGCGGGATGCTGCCGACGACGCCGAGCGACGCCTCGGGCTGCGACGTCTCGGTCGACTCGGCGGTGTCCTCGGTGACCGCCTTCACCCGCGACGCCTCGGCCCTCAAGCACCTCCGCGACGAGCTCGGCTTCTACATCGAGGGCCAGCGCGACGGCTGCCCGCTCCTCGACTCGGAGCTCCCCGGCGTCCACGAGCGCGCCGCCTACTACATCAACTTCCAGGACCCCGCCGGCGAGCCGAGCGCGGATCCCCTGAGCGTCGACGGCCACGACTGGCTGAAGATCGGCTGGGACGCCTACGACGCCGACAAGGGCTACGGCTGGGCCGGGCCCTACATCGGCGACGCGGGGATCATGCTCTACCAGTACCTCGGCGGCGCCGCGGTGAACGAGCTCGAGAAGAGCATCATCTACAACGACTACGGGCGCACCGACACCTTCAACTGGGACATCGAGGGCGGGCTCTACGAGGTCACGGTCGGGATCGGCTGGGACGGCAAGAGCTACGGCAACCAGCGCGTCATCGTCGAGGGCCAGGCGCTCTTCGACGGCGCGGCGACGACCCCCGAGACGCCCTACCTCAGCGCCAGCGTCCAGGTCGAGGTCAGCGACGGCAACCTGACCGTCGAGGTCGGGCAGATGGACGAGTACACGATGCTCAACTACTTGAGCGTCGTGCCCGTGGACTGAGGGCGCGGGCGGGCGCGGCGGCATGGGTAATGTCGCTTTGAACAGGTCATTTTCGCGCCGGTGATCGCGGCGCGGGGCAGAATGGGGCGGCGCCCCGCGACGTCGGGGGCTGGGGGCCCCGGCACGCGGAGGCGCGCGCGTATTATGATGTTCACATGCTGCTCCGCCGCGGAACCGCTCAGCTCCTGCTCGCGGCGCTGGTGCTCGCGGGCGGCTGCAAGATCAGCAGCCCGGACTACGACGGCGAGTCATCGGCGACGGTCGCCACCGGCGACAGCGACAGCGACGGCGCGTCGACGGGCAGCTCGGGGACGTCGACGGGCGGCGGGACGTCGACGTCCGACACGGGGACGGCGACGGGCGACGCCGGCAGCGACAGCGCGAGCGCGACCGGGACGACGTCGGGGACGACGGGCGACGCGGGGACCGAGAGCGACGGCGTGACGAGCAGCGGCTCGTCGACGACCGGCTGCGTCGAGGTCGAGCTCTACCCGGACGTCGACGGCGACTCCTTCGGCGACATCGACGGGGCGCCGATCGTGGGGTGCCCGCAGGACGGCTACGCCGAGCTGGGCGGCGACTGCGACGACGACAACGGCGCGATCAACCCGGACGCCGACGAGCAGTGCAACGGCGTCGACGACGACTGCGACGGGCTCAAGGACGAGTACTCGCAGGTCAACAGCGGCATGTGCGAGGGCTGCGACGTCCGCGAGTGGGGCGGGCACGTCTACTGGTTCTGCCCGGGGCCGATGTCGTGGGAGAACGCCCGCGCGGCCTGCCAGCAGTTCGGCGCCGTCGACATGACGATCGTCGACGACGGCGAAGAGAACGGCTTCCTCTTCAACAACATGGCCGGGACCAACCAGTGGCTCGGCGCCCGCGAC
>JAGQIT010001201.1 GCA_020431135.1 Myxococcales bacterium
GCTTCGGCGAGCACAACATCCAGGGCATCGGCGACAAGCACATCCCGCTGATCCACAACGTCACCAACACCGACGTCGCGGTCGCGATCTCCGACAGGAGCACCGACGGCCTCTTCGTCCTCTTCGGCAGCGAGGCCGGCCGGGCCGAGCTGCGGGCGCGCGGGCTCATGGAGGCCGAGATCGCCGATCTCCAGCACTTCGGCCTGTCGGGGATCTGCAACGTCCTCGCGGCGATCAAGACGGCCAAGCGCCTCGGCTTCGGGCCGAACGACGCGGTGGTCACGGTCGCCACCGACGGCGCCGCGCTCTACACGAGCGAGCACGCCAAGATCACCGCGAAGCGCTTCGCCGGCGGCTTCGATCGCGCGGCGGCGACCCGGACCTTCGACGCGCACCTCGCCGGCGTCGACACGGACCACGTCCTCGTTCTCGGGCCCCGCGACCGCGATCGGATCTTTAACCTCGGCTACTACACCTGGGTCGAGCAGCAGGGGATCAGCCTCGAGGAGTTCGAGGCGCGGCGCAGCCAGGACTTCTGGGTCGGCCTGCGCGAGTACCTGCCGCGCTGGGATCGGATGATCGACGAGTTCAACCGCGAGAGCGGCGTCGACCTCGGGAGCGCGCGCTAGCTGGCGCTGGCGCGACAGGACCATGAGCGAGGTCGACGAGGGGGGCGCGCTCGCCAGCCGGATGGTCTGCGCCGGCTGCGGCCTGGCGCTTGAGCCAGACGCGGCGTTGCCCTTCCGCTGCCCGAACGCGGGGGGGGAGGACGACGTCGATCACGTCCTCCGGTGCGAGCTCGGCGAGGACGGCCTCGGCGAGCTCTTCGCCGCGGCCGCGGCGGATCGCGAGCCCTGTCCCTTCGTCCGCTTCCGCGAGCTGACGCACAGCTACCGCCTGGCGCGGCGGCAGGGGATGGGCGACGCCGACTACTGCGCGCTCGTCCGCGACCTCGATCGCCGGGTCGCGGGGGTCGCGGGGGTCGGCTTCGTCGAGACGCCCTACATCTACAGCGGCGGCCTCGACCTCTGGCTCAAGGACGAGACCGGCAACGTCGGCGGCTCGCACAAGGCCCGCCACCTGATGGGCCTGGCGATCCACCTCGAGGTCGTCGAGCGCCTCGGCCTCGTCGACCTCAGCGAGCGCGAGCTGGTGATCGCGAGCTGCGGCAACGCGGCCCTCGCGGCGTCGATCGTCGCCAGGGCGGCGGGGCGGCGCCTGCGGGTCTTCGTCCCGCCGACCGCGGGCGCCGAGGTGGTCCGGATCCTCGAGGCGAACGGCGCGCTGCGGGAGGTCTGCGCGCGCGCCCCGGAGGACCCGCCGGGGGATCCGACGGTCCGTCGCTTCCGGGCGGCGATCGCCGGCGGCGCGCTCCCCTTCTCGTGCCAGGGGAACGACAACGGCCTGACGATCCAGGGCGGGCTGACGCTCGGCTGGGAGGTCGCGCTCCAGCACCGCGAGCGCACCGCGACGCCGCTCGGCTGTCTCTTTCTACAGGTCGGCGGCGGGGCGCTGGCGAGCGGGGTGATCGAGGCCTACGCGCTCGCCCGCGCCGGGGGGGCGCTCGCCGAGGAGCCGCGCTTCGTCGCTGTGCAGACCGCCAACGCCCACCCCCTCCTCGGCGCCTTCGAGGCCGCGCAGGCGCGGGCG
>JAGQIT010001202.1 GCA_020431135.1 Myxococcales bacterium
TCGGCGGCGGGATCATGGGCCTCGGCCTCGCCTACAACCTCGCCAAGCTCGCGCCGAAGACGTCGATCGCGGTCATCGAGCGCTCCTATCTGGTCAGCGGCGCCTCCGGGCGCAACGGCGGCGGGCTGCGCATGCAGTGGGCGAACGCCGGCAACGTCGCGCTGATGATGGAGAGCATCGACATCTGCCGCGGCCTCGCCCAGGAGCTCGACATCAACCTGTGGTTTCGCCAGGGCGGCTACCTCTTCGTCGCCCGCAGCGAGGCCTCGGAGGCCCAGCTCCACCGCAACGCCGAGCTCCACCGCGAGGTCGGGGCGCCTACCCGCCTTGTCTCGGCCGCCGAGGCCGCGGCGATCGTCCCGCACCTCGATCCGTCGATCATCCGCGTCGCCTCCTACAACCCGGAAGACGGCGTCGTGTTTCCCTGGCCCTTCGTCTGGGGCTACGCCGCCCAAGCGCTAAAGCGCGGGGTGATCGTCCGGACCCACACCGAAGTCCGAAACCTCACACCCGCCGCGGAGGGCTACGTTCTCGCGCTCTCGACCGGGGAGCGACTCCGGGCGTCGCGGGTCGTCAACGCCACCGGCGCGTGGAGCAACCAGCTCCACCGCAGCCTCGGGATCGACCTCCCGAACCGCCCCCACCGCCACGAGATCCTCTCCTCCGAGCCGCTGCGGCCCTTCCTCGATCCCCTCGTCGTCGACCTCGACAGCGGCCTCTACTTCTCGCAGAGCACGCGCGGCGAGCTGGTCACGGGGATCTCGCTGCCGGCGCAGGCGGGCTACGACGACGAGTCCCTGGCCCTCCACTCCTCCCTCCGCTTCCTCACGGTCCTCGCCGCGCGCCTCACCGCGCTGATGCCGATCGCGCGATCGCTCAAGATCCTCCGCCAGTGGGCCGGCCCCTACGACGTCTCCCCCGACGGCGACGCCTACGTCGGCGCGACCCCCCGCCACCCGGCGCTCATCCAGCTCTGCGGGTTCACCGGCCACGGCTTCATGATGGCGCCCGCTGTGACGCGGATCGTCGCCCGCTGGCTCGCCACCGGCGAAGGTCACCCCATGCTCGAGCGCTGGGACCCGGCGCGCGTCGAGGCGGGCCCGAGCGCGCGCCGCGAGACCATGATCATCGGCTGACCTCGCCACCGACACAGACCACGCGATGCCGCGCAGACCCATCCCAGGGGCGATTTCGCCGCTCCCCCGCGCTTCCGCGATTGCAGGCCGAGGCGACCAAGCGACGCTTGCGCCGCGATTTCTCCAGGAGCTATCATCGTTGAACATGCAGCCCATGAAGGAAAGGGCCCCATGCAAGTAGTCTTTTGGGGCACTAGAGGCAGCATTCCGGTCTCGGGGCCGAAGTACGTCGAGTTCGGCGGCAACACGCCGTGCCTCCAGATCAAGCTCTCGAGCACGACGGACACGATGATCATCGACTCGGGGTCGGGGATCCGTGAGCTCGGGCTGCAGCTCGCCCGCACCGCCGACCTCCACTCGCGGGCGATCCACCTCTTCCTGACGCACGCGCACTGGGACCACATCCAGGGCTTCCCCTTCTTCGTCCCCTCGTACATCCCGTCGTTCAGCCTCGACATCTACTGCACGAAGGACGCGAAGGCGATCCTCGAGAACCAGATGCGGACGCCGTTCTTCCCGGTGACGCTCGACGCGATGTTCGCCAAGCGGGGCTTCCACCTGCTGAAGAGCGACGAGGTCGTCGAGATCGGCGAGGCGAAGATCCGCAACATCCCCCTGCCCCACCCGCAGGAGTCGACGGCGTTCCGGATCGACGAGCGCGGCCACTCGGTGGTCTTCGCCACCGACACCGAGCACAGCCCGGATCACATCAACGAGACGCTCCGCGAGCTGTGCCAAGGGGCAGATGTCCTGATCTACGACGCGCAGTACACCACCGAGGAGTACCGCGCCGGCAAGCAGGGCTGGGGCCACTCGACGTTCATGGAGGCGATCAAGCTCGCCCGCGCCGCCGGCGTCGAGCGCCTGATCCTCTACAGCCACGATCCGGCCCACGACGACGAGACCCTCAAGGCGATCGAGGCCGCGGCCCAGCGCGAGATGCCGAACGTCATCGCCGCCCGCGACGGCATGGTCGTCGAGTTCGACTAGTTCGACCTGCCCCTTCGGTCAGCCCTTCAGCGCCACGCTCGCCCCACGCGACGTGGCGCTCGCTGTTTCAGGACGCGACGACGGCCCCGAAGGCGCGGCCGTCGTCGTCGACGCCCTGCACCTCGACCTCGACCGGGCGCCCGAAGAGCGCGTCCTCCCCGGGCACCCGGACCCTGAGGTAGTTGTCGGTCAGGGCGACGAGATCGCCGCTCCGTCGATCGCGGCTGCGGTGGACCACGGCCGGCGCCCGCGTCCCGATCGCAGCGCGAGCGAAGGCCGCCCACTTGCGCCTCGACAGCCCGCGCAGCCGCTCGCTCCGCGCCGCCTTCACGCCGGGCTCGACCTGGTCGGCCATCGCCGCGGCCTCGGTGCCGGCGCGGATCGAGTAGCTGAAGACGTGGGCGTAGGCGATCGGCAGGGCCTCGACGAGCCCGTAGGTGTTGGCGAAGGCCCGCTCGTCCTCCCCCGGGAAGCCGACGATGATGTCCGTGCCGATCGCGACGCCGGGGATCGCCGCGACCGCGCGCGGCACCTGGCGCTCGATCTCGTGGACGCGGTGGACCCGACGCATGCGCCGGAGCACCTCCGCGTCGCCGCTCTGCACCGGGAGGTGGAGGTGCCGACAGATCCGCGGCTCGGCGGCGAGGTGGTCGAGGAGCGGATCGTCGAGCTCGTGGGGATCGAGCGAGCCGAGGCGAAGCCGCGCCGCCGGGACCTCGGCGTGGAGCCGCCGCAGCAGGCCGAGGAGGCCGCCGCGCGGGCGCAGGTCCCAGCCGTAGGTGCCGAGGTGCACGCCGGTCAGCACGACCTCCGGCGCGCCCGCGTCGACGAGCTCGCGGAGCTGCAGGACGAGGCGCTCGGGCTCGACGCTCGTGCTCCGCCCGCGGACCTGGGGGACGATGCAGAAGGCGCAGCGGTAGTTGCAGCCGTCTTGGATCTTGAGGAGCGCCCGGCTGCGGCGGCGCTCGATCGCCGGCCGCAGGCGCGCGAGGCGGACGCGGCGGCTCAGGTCACCGACCGCGACGTCGACGACCCCGGGCTGCGCCTGCTCGATGTGCTCGAGCCAGCGCCCCTTCTCACGGTTGCCGACGACCGCAGCGACGCCAGGGAGCGCCTCGAGGGCCGCCGGATCGCCGTTGGCGTAGCAGCCCGTGGCGACGATCCGCGCGCCCGGCCAGCGCCTGGCGATCCGCCGGATCGCCTGCCGGGCGTCGGCGTCGGCGTCGTGGGTGATCGTGCAGGTGTTGACGACGACGACCTCCGGATCCGCCGCGAGATCGACGAGCTCGTGCCCTGCCTCCGCGGCCAGGCGGCCCATCGCGTCGCCCTCGAAGTGGTTGAGGCGACAGCCGTGGCTGGTGATCGCGACCCGCATGCTCGCCTGCCGGCGCGCTGGCGCGGCTAGAAGGTCCGCCGCGACGACGCGCTCGTCTTGTCGAAGCGGCTCACCCGGACCTTGCGCTTGATCACCTTGCCGATGCAGTCGGCGACCTTCGCGTTGCCGCTGACCGTGTCGACCTTCGTCACCTTGCCGGTGCCGCCGGAGAAGGTGACGTCCAGTTTTACCTTCGCCGGATCGCCGACCTGCGTCTTGCAGCGCTCGACGTCGCTGCGGATCTTGCTCATCGCCTGCGAGACCTCGCGCAGATCGAGGTTCGGGAGGACGATCCCCGACGGCGGCTTGGTCGTCGTGGTGTTCGTCGTGTTGGTCGCCTTCGTCGTCTTCGTCGTCTTCTTCTTGGTCTTGGTCTTCACCGGCGACGTCGCGGGCTCATCGGGCCCCGCGTCGCCGGTCGTCGTCGTCGTCGCGTCGTCCTCGTCGCCCGCCGTCGTCGTCGTCGAGTCGTCCTCGTCCTCGCCGCCCGACGTCGTCGCCCCCGCGGCGGCCTCCACGGGCGGCTCGTCCGGCGTCCCGTCGGCGTCCCCCTCCGCCGGCTTCGGCGCCTCGCCCGACTCCGCCGGCGCCGTCACCTCGGGGCCCGAGTCGGTCGGCGCCACGTCGACGTCCGGTGACCTGAAGAGCATGTAGAGCAGGACGACCAAGAGGAGGAGAACGACGACGCCGAGGCCGATCGCGAGGCGGAAGAGGAGCTTCGGATCGGAGACCAGGATCGACGCGGTCGCCGACGGATCGATCGCCGGATCCCAGCTCCCGGTCCCCGGCTGCGAGTCGCTGCCGAAGTGGACGTGGGGGCCGGTCTGACTGGCGCCGACCGCCTGGAAGGAGCCGGTGGTCAGCGGCGACACCGCGCCGCTGCCGCTGAGGGCCGCGTGAGCGCCCGTGAGATGGGGCGAGACGCCGCTCTGGATCGGACCCATGCCGCTCGCCTGGCTGGCGAGGTGGGCCTCCGCGAGCTTGCGCGCCTCGGCGGCCGCGGCCGCGAGGTTCGAGGTCCCCATCGTCATCGCCCGATCGCCGTGGCTGCCCGCGCCGCCGCGCGGCGCCGCCGCGATCGCCTCGACGAGCTCGAGCATCGTCTGGTAGCGGGCCTCCTTGGTCTTCTCCATCGCCTTCAGGACGATGGCCTCGACCTCCTCAGGAATTTCGGCCTCCGGCGCGACCTCGCGGAGCGGCGGCGGCTTCATGTTCACCTGCTGGGTCAGGACGCCGAACATCGTCTTGTCCTGGAAGGGCAGGCGCCCCGTCAGCAGCTGGTACATGATGCAGCCGATCGAGTAGATGTCCATCCGCGGGTCGGCGACCTCGCCGGTCACCTGCTCGGGGGCCATGTACTCGGGGGTGCCGATCAGCGCCCCGGCCTGGGTCAGCGTGTGCGAGACCTTGCGCTCCTCGTCGACCACCTTGGCGATGCCGAAGTCGAGGACCTTGACGAAGTCCCGACGTCCGCCGCGGGTGATGAGGAAGCAGTTCTCAGGCTTCATGTCGCGGTGGATGATCCCGCGGGCGTGAGCGGCCTGGAGGGCGCGGCAGATCTGGAGGATGATCCGGCGCGCGCGCGGCCACGGCAGGCGACCGTGGCGGCGCAGGAGCTTCCCGAGATCCTCGCCCTGGAGGTACTCCATGGCGAAGAACACCGACCCGTTCGGCATCTCGCCGAAGTCGGTGATGTCGATGACGTTCTCGTGCTCGATCGTCGACGCCGCGCGAGCCTCGCGAAGGAAGCGCTTCACCTGGTCCGGGCGGTGGCAGTAGGCCTGGCTGAGCACCTTGATCGCGACCTTCTTGCCGATCGCGACGTGCTCCGCGAGGTAGACCTTGCCCATCCCGCCCTTGCCGATGAGATCGAGGACGCGGTAGCGATCGGCGAGCACCGTGCCGAAGAGCGCGTCGCGGCGCGGCGTCAGCTGACCGGTCTTCGGCTCCTCGGGCGCCGGCGTCGAGATGACGACGGTCTCGTCGGTGGTCGGCGTGCGCTGCGGCGGATCGCCGGCCATGCTGTCGCCGCTGAGGTCGACGTCGAACGAGGTCGGCGTCGGGCTCTCGAAGTCGTC
>JAGQIT010001203.1 GCA_020431135.1 Myxococcales bacterium
GCCTCGATCGCCGGCGGGATGTCGGCACTCGGCGCCCGCTGGCGCGGCGGCACCGGCTCCTGCGTCAGGTGCATCGCCACCGTCATCATGAAGGTCTCGCCGCGGAACGGGACCGAGCCGGTGAGGAGCTCGTACATCATCACCCCGAGGGAGTAGATGTCGACGCGGGCGTCGGGGACGCCGTCGCGCGCGAGCTCGGGCGCCATGTACTCCGGGGTGCCGAGGAGGGTGCCAGCGGCGGTCGCCTGGGCGACCGGCTTCTTGCCGCGGAAGGTGCTCGCCTCGGTCATCACCTTGGCGATGCCGAAGTCGAGCAGCTTGATGAAGTCCGCGTTGCCGCCGCGCTTAATCCGGAAGCAATTGTCCGGCTTCATGTCGCGGTGGATGACGCCCTTCTCGTGCGCGGCGTTGAGGGCCCGGCAGATCTGGAGGACCATCCGCCGCAGGCGCGGCCACGGCAGCCGGCCCTCGCGCTCGAGCGTCGTCGCCAGGTCCTCGCCCTCGAGGAGCTCCATGGCCAGGAACGCCTGCCCCTGCTCCGTGTAGCCGAAGTCGATGATGTCGACGATGTGCTCGTGGACGATCATCGACGCCGCCCGGGCCTCACGGAGGAAGCGCTGGGCGATGTCGGGGGCGTTGCCGAGGTCGGGGCTGAGGACCTTGACCGCGAGCTTGCGGCCGATCGTGATGTGCTCGGCGACGTAGACCGTGCCCATCCCGCCCTCGGCGATCCGCTCGATGATCTGGTAGCGGTCGGCGAGGACAGTCCCGACGAGGGTGAGCCCTGGGCCAGGTCGCGGCTTCGCGATCTCGATCTCGTCGAGGTCGAGCTCCTCGATGCCGCTCGGCTCGGCGAGCTGCCTCGGGGGTGGCGGTGGCCTTGGCGGCTTTGGTGGAACGGCCATCGGCGGGGCCTGCCCAGAGTAGCCCAGATCGGCCCTATCCGGCGATTATGCCGCGCGCAGCCGGTGGGCGATCCCGGGCGAGCGCCTTCACATCTGCGGACCTGTGCGCGGACCTGCGTGCAGATGCGCAGGCGCGCGGCGGCGTCAGCGGCGACGCTGCTAGGCGTTGGTCGGGATCTGGCGGACCGCGCTCAGGAGGTCCTCGACCGTGAGGCTCTCGGGGAGGCCCTCCTCGAGGAGCTGGTTCCACAGCGGGAGGATCTCGCGGTCCGGCGCCTGCTCGGCGAGGACCTCGGCGAGCGCCGCGACGGCGGCCTGGTGACGGGCGCGCTCGAGGCCCCGCGCGAGCGCCTCGGCGACCGGCGAGTCGTGGGTCATCGTCGTCGGGGCGGGGGCAGGGGCGGGGCTGTCGACCAGCCGGATCCGCCCGCGGACCTTCAGCGTCGCCTGCTCGACCGCCTTCGTCAGAAGCGCCTCGGTGGTCGGGCTCAGGGTCGGGGGCTCGGGCGACTCGTTCGCGGCCTCCTCCTCGACGGGGCCCGGTCCGGCCCCGCGAGCGACGCGCTCGATGATCGGCGGCACGACCTCACGACGCCAGCGACGGCGGACCTCCCAGCGATCGCCGTCGTCGGGCTGCGGCGGCGGGATCTCGCCGGCGGCGACCCGCTGCTCCAAAGCCTGGCCGCGCTGGAGGATCTCCTCGCCGTGGCCCTTCGGGAGGACGGTGACCACGGTGTCCTCCTTGATGATCGCGTAGAGCGTGTCGCCGAAGGAGTCGAGGGGGACGAGGATCTGCGGCTCGCCGAGCATCACGTCGAGCGTGCGGACGGCCCGCTTGTCGTCCTCGGCGCGGCAGATCGCGCTGTCGAGGCGATCGCGGAGCGCCTCGTCGTCGTCCTCGGCCTGGGTCGGCACCAGCTCCCGGAGGCGCTGGACGGCGCGGTGCGTGATGCTGTAGCGGCGATGACCGGGGAAGAGGCTGCGGACCATAGGCCCGGGGTGTGTATCGTAGGATGCTCGAGAATGCCACCTGCCATCGGCGCTCGCCCCAGGAGCCGGTGGCGAGGGCAACCGCGGCCGCGATGCGGCCCGTGCACGGCGCCCAGGAGCATCTCCGGACTCTGGGAATGTCGACACCGCGGCAGGCCGACGTTCCGGCGCCAGGATTCAGGGCAACCGAGCAAAAGAGCAAATCCATACGCGAATACGGCTTCGTTCTGCGGACTCGAGGACGCCGCGACTGCGGGGGGTTCTCTTCGCGGGCTGGCGGGCCGCGGGCGCCGGATCGCGTCGCTCGCAGGTGAACGGCGTCTGTCCTGTGATTGATGTGATTGGCTTGGATAACTGTGTTCTGTGGCGTTCGCCGGGCTTGGGGAGCGCTCGCGCGGAGCTGGCCCGAGGCGCGGACGCGGGGGCAGGGATCGCGGCTTCCTTGCGTCGATCGTCGGCGTTCTGCCAAGCTCCCGGCGATGGTCCGACGAACGCCCGCGCGACCGCCCCGGCGCCGCCTCCGCGGCAAGGCTGCGCTCGCCGTGGCGATGGTCCTCGCGCTCGCCGCTGGTGAAGACGCGCTGGCTGCGCCCTACGTGGGCGAGGGCACGGCGCCGATCGCCGACGGCGGCGATCGGATCGGGCCGCGGCGCGAGGCGCTGAAGAAGGCGCGGGCGGCCGCCCTCGAGGCTGCACTCGCCGAGCTCGGCGCCGTCGACCCGGAGGGCCGCAGCCGGATCCTCGCGACCGCCGCGGCCTGGACGAGCGCCTACCGGATCCTCCGCCAGAGCGACGACGGCGCGACGGCGACGGTCGAGGTCGAGGTCGAGATCGATCTCCCGCGCCTCGAGAAGCTCCTCGCAGGGGCCGCGACCCCGGCGAGCGGGGCCCCGCCGCCGCGGCTCGGCGAGATCCGGATCGACGGCTGCGGCGACGAGGTCGATCAGGGCGGCGTCCGCGAGCTGATGGTCGCCCGCGGCCTCGCCAGCGTCGAGGGTCCGGCGCCCGGCGTGATGCGGGTCGCCCTGCGCTGCGAGGAGCTCGGCGAGGTCCACCAGGCGCGGGCCCACGGCGCCAAGGTCTCGCTGTCGACCCAGGTCGACGGCGCCCCGCCGCAGGTCAGCGACGCGCTGGCCTTCGCCGCGGATCCCTCGGCGGCCGCCCTCGAGGCGCTGCGCTCGGCGCTCGCAGGGCTAAGCGACACGATCCGCCGCGAGCGCGACACGACCATCGCCCTCGAGATCGCCGCCCCGTGGCCGGCGGCGCGGATCCGCCGCCTCGAGCGGGCGATCCGGTCGTCGGTCGTCGGCGTGCGCTCGGTCGGCGTCGGCGGGATCACGCGAGGGGGGGCGGTCATCCTCCGGATCGACGGCGGCGACGCCCTCGTCGCCGAGGATCTGGCGGCGCGCGTCCAGGCCCTGAAGGTCCCCGGCGCGCCCCTGCGGATCGTCGAGGTCCAGGGCCCGCGGCGGATCGCTGCGACGTTCTCGGCGGAGTGAGGTCCGCCGCGACGGCGGCTGCCTGCGGCCGCGAGATGTGTTGTACTCGCGCCGATGCGCGTCACCGCCACCGCCCTCGCCGTCGCCCTCTGCGGGTCGCTGCTCGTCCCTAGCGGCTGCGCCAAGCGCGGGCAGTCGACGGCGCTGGTGATCAACGCCCCGGACGCCGACCTCGACGCCGAGGTCTACGTCGATGGCAACTACATCGGCCAGGTCCGCGCCCTCCGCCAGCGCTCGACGGGTCCGCTCCTCCTCGCCCCCGGCGTTCACCGGGTCGAGGTGCGCAAACCCGGGCGCTTCCCGGTGCAGCGGACCGTCCGCGTCGACGGCGACGCGCCGGCGGAGATTGTCGTCGACGCCGAATTGCTAGAAGATCCCGAGCCGTGACCGACCCGCACGTCAGGCGGACCCACACCTTCGTGCAGATCGCGTTCGTCCTCGCGTTCGTCTACGCCTTCCTCGAGATCCTCCAGCGCCTCCAGCCGCTGATGATCGCCCTCGGCGCGGCCTTCGTCCTCGCCTACCTCCTCGATCCCGTGGTCTTGGCGCTGCAGCGGCGCAAGGTCCCGCGCGTCCCGTCGGTGCTCATCGTCCTCGGCGCCTGCGGGGCCGGGCTCACCCTGCTGCTGTCGCTGACGATGCCGCTGGTCTCGAGCCAGGCCGCCGAGTTCATGGACACCGCCCCCGAGCGCATGGAGACGATGGCGCTGTGGATCGAGGCGAGCTGGGGGACGACGGTGCCGCTGCTCTGGGACGAGCTCCAGGCCGAGCTCAGCCAGCGCCTGTCGAGCGGCGAGATCCGCGAGGTCCTCGGCAGCGTCAGCGGCGGCATCGAGAGCCTCTCGCGCTTCCTCGTCGTCGTCGCCCTGATCCCGATCTTCACCCTCTACCTGCTCCTCGACTTCCCGCGGCTGATCCGCTTCCTCGGCTCGCTGGTGCCGCCGCGCAACCGCGCCAAGGTCTTCGGGATAAGCCGCGAGATCAGCGACGTCATCGCCCAGTGGGTCCGCGGCGAGCTCGTGCTGATGTTCACGCTCAGCACCCTCTACTCGCTCGGCCTCGTCTACGTCGGCGTGCCCCTCGGCGTCCTCGTCGGCTTCGTCATGGGGATGCTCGCGTTCATCCCCTACATCGGCCCTGGCCTCGGCCTGACCCTCGGCATCGCCCTCACGCTCATGGACTTCACGGGTTGGGGGCAGATCCTCGGGCTCATGGGCGTCTTCGCCGTGGTCCAGACCCTCGACGGGCTCTTCATCACGCCGCGGATCCTCGGCGGCTCGGTCGGCCTCAACCCGGCGGCGATCATCGCCGGCCTGATGGTCTGCGGCTCGCTCTTCGGGATCGGCGGGGTGATGATCGCCGTGCCGCTGACCGCGAGCGTCGTCGTCATCGGCCGCCACCTCCTGTCGCGCTACCGCCACTCGCGCTTCTTCACCCGCGGCAGCGAGATCGAGAGCGCGAAGATGGAGGCGGACCCGAGCCTCAGCGGCGTCCGACGGATCCCCTGAGCGGACGCCGGGCGCGGCGAGCTCCGCGAGAAGAGCTACCAGCGCGCGCGGTAGCCGACGGTGAAGCCGATCGTCGCGCGCGCCCGCGGGAGGTCGACGACGGCGAAGATCGGATCGCAGCCGTCGGCGCTCGGGCCCGCGCCGAAGAGCGTGGCGATCACGTCGAGATCGAAGGCGAGGCCGTGGCGCAGGGCCGCGCCGAAGAAGACGTGGGCGCCGAGCCGACCGCCGAGGCGCCCGCCCCAGCGCTTGCCGACGAGGGTGTCTGAGCCGACGGCGCAGGTCGGCCGCTCGAGGTCGCCGCGGGTGCGCATCGCCTCGCGGCCGCCGCCGACGATCGCCGTCAGCGGGATCACGAGCCGGCCCGCGCGGCCCTTCGGGCGCAGGTGGATCCCGACGAGCGCGTCGAAGCCCTGGGCCGCGAGGCCGAGCTTCTCGGGCTGGGTCTTGCCGCCGCCGCCGAGGCTCAGGCCGCCGCCCGCGAAGATCCGGCGGCGGCGCCCGAAGAAGGCCCCGCCGCGGAGGGCCAGCGCGCCCATGGTCGCGCCCTCGACGGCCGCGTTTGAGGCGACCTGGGGCAGCGCCCAGAGGCCGAGGGAGACCGCGAAGGAGCCGCGCGGGTCCGGCGGCTCAGGATCGACGTAGCCGGCGCTCGGCGGGGCTGCGACCGGATCGTCGTCGTCGTCGTCGTCGTCGTCGTCGTCGCTGTCCTCCGCAGGCGGACTGGCGTCGTCGTCGTCGTTCTCGGCCTCGGTCGCGGGGGTGGTCGTGGTCGCGGTCGCGGTCGCGGTCGTCGGCGCCGGCTTAAGCGACACGGAGGTCGCCGGCACGCCGCCGAGGCTGCGGATCAGATCCTCGACCTCCGGGCGATCCGCGGCGTCTGGCCGCGCCCGGAGGTAGCGGTTGTACGCGTCGATCGCCGCGTTGGCGTGCGTGATCTCGGCGTCGTGATCGCCGCTGTCGAGGGCGCGCTGGTGGAGGCGCTGGTGGCAGATTCCGACGTTGTAGTCGAGCTTCGCCGCCGGCCGCAGCTCGTTCGCCTCGGTGAAGCTGACGATCGCCGCCCTGTAGTCGCCGCGGCTGAACGCCTCCTGGGCGCGGGCGACGGCCTTCGCCGCCGCGGTCTTGCGCGCGTCGTCCTCCGCAGGGGCGGCGTCGGCGGGCGCAGGCGCGAGCGCGGCTCCGACGAGCGGGGCGAGGGCGAGGGCGAGGGCGAGGGCGCGGGCGAGCATCGTTTCGCCAGGGTTCGCGGTCCTGGCAGGCGAATCCTATCCCGAAGCGAGGTCCCCCGGGAGTGCGTGTCCTGGAGGGCGCGGGCGCGGGCCCGCGGGCATCGTTCCGGCGTGCGCCCCTGAGTCTCCGGCGTGTGCTCTCGCGCGCTGTGAACACCGGGATTCGGACGTGGTGCCGGCGTTGCCGGCCGAGCGCGGCGAGCCCTCGCACAAACCTGCCGCCGCGTCGCGGCTGCGAGCGCCAGCCTGTCGACACAGCGCGGCCTCGCGGCGCAGGCGCTCGTCGTCTCGAGTGGCGGGGCCGCAGCGCCCCCAAACGAC
>JAGQIT010001204.1:0-3790 GCA_020431135.1 Myxococcales bacterium
CTCTCCCAGGCTGAGCCACACCCCGTGGGTCGACGCAGGCGGCCGAGGGCCGGCTGTGCCGCGCACGCGTCTTCGATGGCGGTCGATACGTAGTCGGGGTGACTGGAGTTGAACCAGCGACCTCCTGCTCCCGAAGCAGGCGCTCTCCCAGGCTGAGCTACACCCCGGATTGTCGGCGCGGAAGGACTCGAACCTTCAGTTTCCGCATTCGTAGTGCGGTGCCTTATCCGATTTGGCCACGCGCCGTCGACTCTATTGAATTGTTCTCTGAGCAGGCCGCGCGCGGACGCATGTCGACTATGCACATAGCGAGCGGAGGCGCCGCGATGTGGAGGACTGCGTCAGGTAGTCCCAGGACGACCGCCGGGTCGAGCGTCCGCTTCGACGCTCGCCGCGCAGGTGTACGCCGCTGTCCGAAAGAGTGCGACAGGCCTGTAGCAGGGTCCTGAAGGGCGCCAGGGCGCTCTCAGAGGTTCCGACGCCCCCGACCGGGGCGTTCGCCGCCTAGCGGCGCGGGTGTGGGCGCCGGTACGAACGCATGGGGAGGCGGCCCAGCACGATGTGCTGATGCGCGCGTGTCGACCCGTGGATGTTCTGCACCGAAATCATGACAGCCCTCAGTGGTTAGGAACCGTACTGCGCCAATGACGGAACGTCAAGCGATTCCTTCAATTAAATGTGTGAAGAATCGATGCACTCTCTGCGAGCGCACCGACGCCGCGCGACGAGCCGGTGAGCTTGGACCGCGGGCGGCCGAACCGTCCCTCGCGTTCGTCGCCAGCGGTCGTCTCTCGATGTCGCGGACCGCGGAGGGCCTCCCATCGCGGCGGCACTCGCAGCTCAGGTCGGGGGCCGCCACGCTGTCCCCCGGCGCGCAGCGCTTGCGCACGCGCTAGCGGTCGCGAGCTCCCGTGGAAGCGCGCGAGAACGCGGGAGATCTGCCACTTGTCGCTACTCGCGGAGCCTGTCTGTCTCGACGATCGCGCCCGCGGCCGCCGGGTCGACGGCGAGGTCGACGAGCGCGCGGGCGAGGCTGGCGGCGTCGATCGAGCGGAAGCGATCGCGGATCTTCGCGCCGCCGAGGGCCCCGACGACCCCGAGGAGGGCGTCGCTGACGGTCGCGCCGACGCGCTCGCCGAGCCGCCGCTCCTCGCGGTCGGGGCCGCTGATGAACGACGGGCGGACGACGGTGTAGGGGAGGTCGCCCGCGCGGAGCGTCTCCTCGACCTCCCAGCGGGCGCGCATGTAGGCCGTCGACGCCTTGGGTCCGGCCCCGAGCGCCGAGAGGTAGACGAAGCGCGGGCGGATCCCCGCGTCCTCGCACGCGCGGTGGAGCATCAACGTGAGGCCGACGTCGACGGCGGCGTAGTCGGCCGGCGGCGCGCCGCGCTTCGCCGCTGCGCGGGCCCGGGCCTGCGTCGTGCCGAGGAGCGCGTAGACCTCCGTCGGGCGGACCTCGGCGAGGCGCGCAGCGAGGGCCTCGCGCTCCCACGGCGTCGTCTCGACGACCGCCCCGAGGGCCTCGAAGCGGTCGCGGTGAGCGTCGAGGCCCGGGGAGTCGGGGCGGACGTGGGCGTGGACGCGGCGGCCGAGCGCGCAGGCGCGGGCGACCACCTCGCGGCCGGTGTAGCCGGTGGCGCCGGCGACCCAAGCGACGGCGGGGGAGGGGGCGGACATGGGCGCACGCTACCGCAGATCTGCCGCCGCGGCAGGAGAGGAATTCGCGGCCAGCGGAGGTCGCTCCGCGCAGGCGTCGGCCCTGCGTTCGTGTCCCGTCGACCCGCGCAGGGACGCAGCGCGAGAGCCCGGCTCGCACGCCGCTGGGCGCCTGCTAGCGATCGCCGATCGCATCGATCGCGACCATCACGACGGGCGACGGCACGGTGAGCACGACGAGCGCGAGGCGAACCTCCATCGAGTGAGACGCGCCGCCGGCTCGCGTACGGCTCGCGCGTCGCGGCTTCGCGCCTGCGCGGGCCCCGGGCGCGGCCGAAGTCGACCCTGTCCTGTGGACCATACGCCCGCGGGCGAGCGGCCGTGCGCCGATGATCAGGGCGAAGGAGGCTGGGGTGCTCGCGGGCGGGCTGCGTATCATCTCGCCGATGTCCTCCCCAGACCAGCCGAACAGCCATCCAACGCCGTCCTGCGGCGCCCTGCACCAGCCGCTCGCGTCGCCCATGCTCGACGATCCGCGGCCCTTCTACTCCCGCGCGCGCGAGGAGGAGCCGATCTTCTGGAGCGACGCCCTCGCGATGTGGGTCGTCACCCGCTACGACGACGTCCAGGCCGTGGCCCGCGACGCCGCGCGCTTCTCGTCGGTGAACTCGATCTCCCCCGTCTCGGTGGTGCCGCCGCAGCCGCTCCTCGAGGTGCTCATGCAGGGCTTCCCGCTGCTCCCGAGCCTCGTCGACAGCGACCCGCCGATCCACACGCGCAGCCGCGCGCTGGTGACGAAGGCGCTGTCGCTGCGCCGCATCGCCGCCTTCGAGCCGATCCTGCGCGAGCTCGCCGAGCGGCTCATCGATCGCTTCGTCGACAAGGGTCAGGTCGAGTTCGTCGGCGCCTTCGCGATCCCGCTGCCCGGCAACTTCATCGTCGACCTCCTCGGCCTGCCGCGCGCGCACCTCGAGCAGGTCGACGCCTGGATCAGCCACTCGGCGGCGATCTTCGCCGGGCACGGCACGCTCGAGGAGCTCGTCGAGCACGCCCGCCACTTCGTGACATTCCAACACTACCTCGCCGACGCGGTCCGCGAGCGCCAGGCGAACCCCCGCGACGACGCGCTCTCCGACATCGTCACCGGGGCCGCGGCCCTGGAGTCGCCGCTCGGGATGGCGGAGCTGATCAACATCCTGTTGCAGGCGCTCTTCGCCGGCTACGAGACGACCGCGGGGATGATCTCGGCTGCCGCCGTCGAGCTCGCCCGCGATCCCGAGCTCTTCGCGGCGCTCCGCGACGACCCGAGCCGGTGCCCGGCGGTGATCGAGGAGGCGCTGCGCACCGCCTCGCCGATCCACGCGATGTACCGCACGGCCAAGGAGGACGTCGAGATCGGCGGCGTGACGATCCGCGCCGGCGAGCGCCTGCAGCTCGCGTTCATCTCGGCCAACCACGACGAGGCGTGCTTCGAGGCGCCGGAGCGCTTCGACCCGGAGCGCAAGACGCCCCACCTCGCGTTCGGCCAAGGGCCGCACTTCTGCATCGGCGCGCCGCTGGCTCGGCTGGAGGGGCGCATCGCCCTCGAGGTGATCACCCGGCGCCTGCCCGGGCTTCGCCTCCCGGAGCAGAGGCTCGCGTACTTCCCCAGCGCGACGGCGCGGCGGCTCGCCGCGGTCGAGCTCGCCTGGGATCCGCCGGCGGCGAGCTGACGCTCGGCGGACGTCGGCCCGCCGGTGTCGGCGGGTCGACGGCGTTCGCACGGCGTTGTCCGGCGTCGGCTGTCAGCTCGCCGCGCGCGCCTGTTAGGGTGTCGATCTCGGCCGCGACGACGCGGGCCGCGAACGCAGGAAGAAGTGACGATGGAGTACCGCAACCTCGGCCGCTCAGGCCTCAAGGTGTCGACCCTCTGCCTCGGGACCATGACCTTCGGCGAGGCCGACGAGAGGTCGTTCATGCACAAGGTCGGCTGCGACGAGGGCACCTCGTTCGCGATCATGGACCGCGCCCTCGACCACGGGATCAACTTCTTCGACACCGCCGACGTCTACGGCCAGGACGGCCTCAGCGAGCGGGTGATCGGCAGGTGGTTCGCCGAGCGAGGGCGCCGCGACGACGTCGTCCTGGCGACGAA
>JAGQIT010001204.1:3854-4397 GCA_020431135.1 Myxococcales bacterium
CGTCGAGGACAGCCTGCGCCGCCTCCAGACCGATCGGATCGACCTCTACCAGATCCACATGCAGGACATCGACACGCCGGAGGAGGAGACCCTGCGGGCGCTCGACGACCTCGTCCGCGCCGGCAAGGTCCTCTACATCGGCGCCTCGAACTACGCGGCCTACCGCCTCACGGACAGCCTGTGGCTCAGCGAGAGCGTCGGCCTCGAGCGCTTCGTCAGCCTCCAGGCGCAGTACAGCCTCCTGGTCCGCGACCTCGAGCGCGAGCACGCGCCGCTGTGCGTGACGAAGGGCCTCGGGATCCTCCCGTGGTCGCCGCTCGCCGGCGGCTTCCTCTCGGGCAAGTACCGCAAGGACCAGGTGCCGCCGGTCGGCTCGCGCCTCGACGCGTGGAAGGAGCGCTACGCGAGCTTCGACAAGCCGCGCAACTGGCGGGTCCTGGAGGTGCTCCTCGCGGTCGCCGACGAGGTCGGCGCGTCGCCGGCTCAGGTCGCGCTCGCCTGGCTCCTCCAGCGCCCCGCCGTGACCTCGGTGATCTTCGGCGC
>JAGQIT010001205.1 GCA_020431135.1 Myxococcales bacterium
AGCTGCGGACGCCGATGGTCGGGGTTCTCGGCGCCGCCGACCTCCTCGAGCGGACCCACGATCGCACGGAGCAGCGCCAGCTCATCGGCGTCCTCCGGCGCTCGGCCCGGGCCCAGCTCGAGCTCATCGGCAACATCCTCGACCTCTCGCGGATCGAGGCCGACCAGCTCCAGGTCGAGCGCGCGTCGATCGATCTGCGCCGGCTCCTCGGCGACGTCGAGGCGATGTTCCGCGCGGCCGCCGAGAACAAGGGGCTGACCCTCAAGATCGCGATCTCCGACGACATCCCGCGGCGCATCGTCGGCGACGCCTTCCGCCTCCAGCAGGTCCTCGGCAACCTCGTCAACAACGCGATCAAGTTCACCGACAGGGGCCAGATCACCGTCGGCGCGCGGATGGTCCTCGGCGACCGCGTCGAGTTCACCGTCCGCGACACCGGCGTCGGCTTCGCCAACGACCTCAGCCAGGACATCTTCGCCACCTTCGTCCAGGCCGACAACACGACCGCGCGGCGCTTCGGCGGCAGCGGCCTCGGCCTCGCGATCTGCCGCCGCCTGGTCGCCGCGATGGGCGGGACGATCGAGGCCGACAGCGTCCCCGGCCGCGGCTCGACCTTCGTCGTCACCCTCCCCGGGCCGAAGCCGAGCGACTCCGCCGAGCTCACCCTCAGCCGCGAGCACATGACCCCGGTGCCCGGTCAGTCGCTGACCGGCGCCCGCAGCCTGACCGTCCTCCTTGCCGACGACGAGCCGGTCAACCGCGTCGTCATCGCGGCGATGCTCGCGACCCTCGGCTACCAGGTCCTCGAGGCCCGCAACGGCCGCGAGGCCCTGGCGATCCTCGAGCGCGAGCCCGTCGACGCCGTGCTCCTCGACATGCACATGCCGGAGCTCGACGGCCCCGCGGTCGTCACCCGGATCCGCGCGAGCGGGGGCGAGCGCTCGCAGCTCCCGGTCATCGGCCTGACCGCCGACGTCGTCCGCGAGCACCTCGACCGCTACCTGAACAGCGGCCTCAACACGATCCTGAGCAAGCCGATCGGCATCGACGCGCTCCGCCAGGCCCTCGACGCCGCGATCGACCCCGTCGCCGCCGCGTCGCTCTCGGCCGCCGCGATCTCCCGCGCCGGCTAGGCAGCGCCCGGCGCCTCAGCGCCTCGGCGAACGAGCCCACGAGCGACCTGTCCGAGTCGACATCCCGAGCTCTCGACGCCGCGGCGACGCGGTCCGGCGCCTCAGATGTCGATCTCGAGCTCGCCGTCGTCCGGCGGCTCGTCCGACCCGCCCGCGCCGCCCGGGCCCTTGGGGCCGTCGATGCCCTCGCCCATGACGTCGGTGAGCACCGTGACCTCGCGCGACTCCGAGTCGGCGCCCTCCATCAGCTCGGTCGCCTGGTTGATGTCGCCGAGGTCGATGACGATGCTCTCCGAGGTCTCCTCGTGGGTCTCGATCTCCGCGTCGACCGTCGCGTGGCTCCGGGTCCGGCGGATCTGCGCCCGCTCGGCGCTGGCGAAGCGGGTCGCCAGGGCGCGGATGAAGGCGCCCATCCACGGCTTCATCGAGTCCATCTCGTGGTAGATGACGTCGCTCGTGACGACCACCAGCGTGGTGTCGACGAGGGCGACGACGCTGGCCGTCCGCGCCGACGAGGCGAAGATCGCCATCTCACCGAAGACGTCGCCCGACTCCATGACGCGCAGCGAGACCCGCTCGCCGTCGATGAACTTGAAGGCCTCGACCTGGCCGCTGGCGATGATGTAGGCGGCGTCGCCGACCTCGCCCTCGCGGATGATCATCGCCCCCGCCGGGAAGCGGACCGTCGGGAACGACGAGCCGCCGCGGACCAGGCGGATGAGGTCGAGCTTCATCGCCTCGACCGAGGCGTAGCGCTCGTCGGGCTTCTTGGCCATCGCCTTCATGGCGATGCGGACGAGCTCGCGGGGGACGACGGCGCGGTCGATCAGGTCGTCGAGCGGCGGGATCTGCCAGCGCTGGGCCATGCGCAGCGACTCGATGTTGTTGCCGGCGCGGTAGGGGGCGCGGCCGCAGAGGATCTCGTAGAGGATCGCCCCGAGCGAGAAGACGTCGGAGCGCTCGTCCATCTTCGAGCGCCGGCCGTAGGCCTGCTCCGGCGCCATATAGGCGGGTGTCCCGAAGACCATGCCCTCCGTGCTCTCGCCGGGGAGCTCGTCGATCACCCCCCGCACCCAGCGGCTGGTGTCGGCGTCGTCGCGCGCCGGCAGGAGCTGGGCGCCGCCCCAGTCCATCAGGTAGACCTCGCCGAAGTCGCCGACCATGATGTTCTCGGCCTTGAGGTCGCAGTGGAGGACGCCGCGGCTGTGGGCGAACGACAGCGCGTCGCAGACCTTGAGGAGGATCTCGATGCTGTTGAGGAGGCGCTCGTAGGAGTAGTCGTAGTCGGCGGCGACGCGGCGCCCCGACGACAGGATCTTCTTGAGGCTCAGGCCCTCGACGAGCTTCATCGTGAAGAAGAGCTGGCCGCTGTCGTCGACGCCGAAGTCGTGGATCGGGACGATGTTGGGGTGGCTGAGCTGGCCGGTGATCTGGGCCTCG
>JAGQIT010001206.1 GCA_020431135.1 Myxococcales bacterium
GTGCGGATCGCCCCGACCGGCGAGGTCCTGCGCACCGACGTCCTCGAGACCGGCTTCGAGGACGAGGACATGGAGGCCTGCCTGATGGAGGTTCTCAAGGACGCCCCCTGGCCGGAGAACCGCTCGGGGAACGCCCACTGGATCGACGTGATCTACTGGGTCAGCCTCGGCTTCCAGGGCGAGGATCAGACGCCGGCCGCCAAGGAGAACCTGCGCCGGCAGACCGCGCTCGTCGCCGTCAAGGGCAAGGGCTGCCTCGAGGGGCGTGTGCAGCCCGGCACCTACCCGGTGCGCGGGCTCTCGCTCCTCGACCGCGAGGGCCGGACGCTCGTCAACCGCCTCGAACCCAGCGATCTCCCGCAGGAGGTCGCCGACTGCCTCGCCTTCACGCTCCGCGAGCTGCGGATGCCGCGGGCGGCCGACGCCTTCGTCCGCCCGTTCACGACCGACGTCGAGTTCACGGTGGCGAAGGACGGCGCGGTCAGCTTCGCCGACGAGCGCTGGCTCACGCTCCTCCTCCTCGAGGAGCGGGCGGAGCGCGACGCGAAGCGGGCCGAGCTCCTCGGCGACGACCCGAACGCCGTCGCCCCGCCGACCGTCGAGGGGGAGGTCGCGGCGGGGCTCGTCGACCTCGGTCCCGAGCCGCCGGAGGATCGCGAGGCGGCGGCGACCGACGCCCTCGCCGACGCGGAGGACGCCGAGACGCCCGCCGCGGAGGCTGACAAGGGCGCCGACGCTGACGCCGGCAAGAAGAGGGACGACGCCGGCAAGAAGAGGGACGACGCCGGCAAGAAGAAGGCGGACCCCGGAAAGGGCGGGCTCAAGCTCAACCTCGGCGCGCGGCCGTCGGGGTGATCGAGCGTCGCGGCGCCAGCACAAGCTGCGCGCGGCGGAGACGTCTCCTCGGCGCCGCGAAGGCGCGTGAGCGCGGCGCAGCCCAGCGTCGCTCTCGCTGCGGCGAGAACAGGCGAATTCGCGGCGGCGGCCGCCGTGGGGAGGTCTGCGAGCGACCTTCGGTCGCGGTCGATGGTGCGTGCCTCGACGGCTGCGTATCGTCGATCGCGTGACGAACGATGAGGCGCACTGGCAGCGGATCTACGCCGCGCGCCGGCCGGATGAGACGAGCTGGTACCAGCCGATCCCGACGCTCTCACTCGAGCTCGTCGACGGCCTCGGCCTCGCCCATGACGCGCCGATCGTCGACATCGGCGGCGGCGCCTCGACGCTCGTCGATCACCTGGTGGCCCGCGGCTACGCGGCGCTCACCGTCGTCGACCTCGCCGCCAACGCCCTCGAGCACGCCAAGGGTCGCCTCGGCGCCGCGGCGTCGACGGTCGAATGGATCGCCGGCGATGTTCTCGAGGTCCCGCTCGGCGGGCCCTTCGCGCTCTGGCACGACCGCGCCGTCTTCCACTTCCTCACGGACGCCGGCGACCGCGAGGTCTACCGCCGCCGCCTCCGCGAGCACCTCTGTCCCGGGGGCCATGTGATCCTCGCGACCTTCGCCGACGACGGCCCCGAGCGGTGCAGCGGGCTGCCGGTCGTCCGCCACAGCGAGGACGCGCTCTTCGCCGCGCTCGGCCCCGGCTTCTCCAGGAAAGGCAGCCGCCGCGAGGTCCACCGCACCCCCGGCGGCGTCGCGCAGCGCTTCGTCTACGTCGTCGCGCAGCGCGAGGGCTAGACCTCGGGGCGCGTGGCCATGGCGTGTCGACGCGCCACAGCGAGGCGCCACAGCGACGCCCGGCGACGCGGCCGCGCTCCTCGCGGGCTGTCCGGGAAGCGGCGCGTGCCCTCGCCTGGTGAGCGTCGGCGGGCGGCGAGCTGCGAGACGCGCTCCTCGGAGAGTGTTCGACTCTTCGCCACGCACCCTCGCTCGCCCTCGTCGCCCTCTCGGCTCCACCAGAGCTCGCAGCACGCTCGGTAGAGCGGCCAACGACGGCTGCGCGAGGGCACGCGTCGCAGCTCGGAGACCCTCCTAGTTGGCGGTCACCGACGCTGCATCGACGATCACGGGCGCTCGCTCTGCCCTGCTGAACATCCGCTCGAAGGCGCGGACCTCCGGCGCGTCGATCGCGAAGAGCTCCGCGGCGAAGCGGGCCCCCAGCGTCTGGTAGCAGAGCTCCGCGGTGATCCTGTAGGGACCGGACGCCGCCGGCGCGGCGATGCGGTAGCGGGTGACGTCGCCGCCGCCCGTGAAGTCGGGGTCGCCGTCGACGCCGACCGCCGCGATCTCCGAGGCGTCGGCGAGCGCCGCGTCCCAGCCCTTGGGGAGGAGGCGGTTGTCCTTGAGGTAGCGAGCGCCCTGGAGGAGGCGGAACGCCGGCTTCTGGTCGACGTCGCCCATCACCGACTCG
>JAGQIT010001207.1 GCA_020431135.1 Myxococcales bacterium
TGGGTCGGGCGACGCCCCGTCGACGGGGTGTATCGCGCGGGACCGGCCGGGCTCGGCCGAGTCGTCGGCGTCCGTCCGACACGGCCGCTGTTCGCCGCAGCGCGGCTCCCGGGGGCCGTCGGCGACCGCCCGACCCGGCCGTTATTGGCGATGGCGCGGCTTCCAGGGGCCGTCGGCGTCCGCCTGACGCGCTCCGGACGATTGCCGCGCTCGGCCTTCGCCAGGTGCCCCGGAGGGGTCGGCCGCTCGCCGCGGTTGGCCTGGACCGCGCCGGCGCCGCTGGGGCGCCCGCTCGGACGATCGCCCTTCGGCTGGTGGCCGATCTCGCGACCGTTGCCGCTTCCGGCCGGCGGCGTAACCGGCGGCTTCCCGCGATCCGCGCGGAGATTGCCCGAGGTCCCGGGGCGATCGGGACGCGATCCGCCAGGACCGCCCGGACGCGCGCCGGGGCGCCCGCTCGGACCGCCGGGGTGGGCGTCGGGCCGACCGCTCGGGCCGCCCGGATGCGGCCGCCCGCTGTGACGACCCGGGTAGACGTCCCGCGGAGCGTAGGCGTGGTAGCCGTGGTGACCGACGCCGCCCCAGTACCAGCCGGAGCCGTAGTAGCCGGTGCCCCAGGCGTACGGCCGCGCCGGGTAGTGGTGGTTCCAGGCGTAGACGAGACCGACAGGCGGGCCCCAGTAGTGGCACCAGTGCCCGAAGTGCGGGCTGTAGTAGACCATCGTGCCGTGGACGTTGTAGTAGCGGCGCCCCGACCAGACGACGACCGGGTAGGTCTCGATCGGCTGCTCGTAGGTATGGACGTAGACGGCGACGTCGACGGTGTCGCCGCTCGACAGGGTCTCGTAGCCGAGGAGGTCCGGGTTCTCGGGATCCTCGTAGTAGCCCGCGTCCTCGACGTACGCGTAGTCATCCACCGGCGCAGGGCCGCCCATCACCTCGGCGACGCCCTGCTGCTCATAGCCGGCGTCGGCCAGGTAGACCTCCTGGCCAGGGATCTCAACGACGGTCTCGACGACCACCGGCTGCGCCTGCGCCGGCGCCGCGGCGTGGCGATGCGCGCAACCGCTGGAGAGACCGACGAGGGCGACGATGGAGGGGAGGGCCCAGGCGAGGAGGCGGCGAGTTCGGGGCATACCTCTGAGACGCCGCACCAGGGTCATTCTTCGAGGTGGCTCAGACGTTTGACATGTTTTCACATGACCCGCCGACAGCCGCGAAAACGCGGCTTCGGACTTCACATGTTTTAACAAGTCGACCCCGACTGCGGTCCGCAGCCGGGGTCGCGCGGGGCGAATCTGCCCGTCGGTTCGCGTCTGCGGCTACGCGGGAATCGCGCACGCGCCGACGTTCTCGAGGCCCGGCGGGGGGTCGCTCTCGAACCACGGCACGCACTCCTGACCACCGTCGGCGCCGGAGCAGGTGTTCGGCTCCTTGAGATCGCAGTACTCGGAGCAGCAGCCGCCGGCCTGGCAATCGGGGACAGCGTCGGGGTTCGCGCAGAAGAGGCCCGGGTCGCAGACGTTGATGTACTCGCACGGATCGCCGTACTGCCCCTCCTCTCCGCTCGCGTCGAAGTCACAGATGAAGTCGTTCGCCTGCGCGCTGAAGAAGCAGATCTGCCCGTCTGGGCAGTCGATCAGCAGCGGATCACAGGTCGGCAAGCAGAGGATGAGGACGCCGTCATTGGTGACGTCGCAGACGCTCCCGGCCGGGCACATCGCGTTGTCGGCGCTCCCGGTGCACATGTCGAGGCAGCTACCGACGTTGTTCTCGTCGACGTACCAGCACAGCAGGCCCTTGTCGCAGGAGTCGACGCCGCTCACGGCGCTCCCCTCGACGGTGCACTCGTCGCCGGACTGCCCAGGCATCGCGTCCACCGGCGAGCAGGTGGTCGCGTTCCACGAGCCGCCGCCGTCGTTCGCCCACGGCATGCACTTCTGACCGTCAGGGCAGTCCTGCAGCCAGATGTCGCACTCGTTCATCTGCCCGGACATGTCCTGGCACCCGAGGAACGAGCAGCCTGTGGTGTCGGTCGCGCTCCCGGTGCCAGAGTCGCTCGTGCCCGTGCCCGTGCCCGTCGTCCCGGTCGCGGACGCGCTGTCCGTCGCGCTCCCGGCCGAGGTCGTCGACGCGCTCATGCCGCTCGTCTCGCTCGCAGTGGTCGACGAGGTCTCGTTCGTCGTCGACGCGGTGGTCTCAGGTTCAGGGTCTTTGCAGCCGACGAGAACGAGCGCGCCGACGAAAGCCAGGGACGTGAATCGCAGTGTCTTCATGATCGCAAACTCCTTCGAATCCCTTCGACGCGCCGTGCTCACGTCGCGGGCGATCTCGGCGAATGGTCCCATAGATCGCGCGCCGCTCGCAATCACGCCCCCGGAGCAGGCGTCGTCAACGACCGCGTGCGCCGGCGAAGAGGGCACGACACGCCGATCGCAACTCTGTTCCGCGACCGCCACCGCGCCGCCTCGCGTCGCCCCTGGCGACGGCGCCGGGCGGCGCCGGAGCGGACCTCGGCGCCTCTACGAGGGGATCTCGGGCGACGGACAAAAGCGCGCGGGACCCCGCCGCGTCGCCCCGCCGCTCGCCCCGGGTCGGCACAAATCGCCGAGCCGCGCGCGCACCGGGGCGGCGTCGCTGCGGCGCTGCTCGGAGCTCGCCCGAGGCGACGCCCGAGGCCGCGAAATCTGACTGCTCGGACATCAAGCGCCGAGACCTCGACAGACGACGGTCGCCCAGCGCAGAGGGCGACGCAGACGTCAGCGAGCGCCGTTTCGCGCGAAATCACCCTGCGTCAATGTCGACGCGCACCCTCTATACTCAGGGCCCAGCATTCGGGCTCTTTCCACCGTGCTCTCGGTCTCGGGATACGACATCGGCGGCGTCGTTCATGCCGGACGCGAAGTGATCGTCCATCGCGGCCGACGCCTCGCGGACAACACCCCTGTCTTGATCAAGAGCCCGCGCAGCGAGCGACCGAGCCGCCCGGCGATCGCCCGCCTGCGCCGCGAGCAGGCGATCCTCGCCACGCTCGACGACGACCGGATCACCCGCGCGCTCGAGCTGGTCCCGAGCAGCCGCGGGGTCGCCCTGATCCTCGAGGACATCGGCGGCGAGACGCTGCGCCGGCGCTGCGACGAGGCGCCGCTCGCCTGCGCCGCGTTCCTCGACCTCGCGCTGCGGATCACCGACGCCTTGGCGGCGCTGCACAGCCACGGCATCGCCCACCGCAACCTGTCCCCAGAGACGATCCTCTTTGAGCCCGGCGGCCGCGTCTCGCTAACCGACTTCGGCGTCGCCGGCCCGAGCGCTAGCGCTGAGGCCAGCGCCGGCGACGTCGAGCTCTCCTTCGCCTACGTCGCGCCCGAGCAGACCGGGCGCCTCAACCGGCCGGTCGATCAGCGCAGCGACCTCTACTCCCTCGGCGTCGTCTTCTTCGAGCTGATGACGGGGCGCCCGCCCTTCCAGCACGAGGATCGCCTCGAGCTCGTCCACTCGCACATCGCCCGCGAGCCGCCGTCGCCGCGCGCCCTCAACCCCGAGTGCCCCGAGGCCGTCGCCGCGATCATCCTCAAGCTCCTGGCGAAGATGGCGGACGAGCGCTACCAGAGCGCCGACGGCCTCCGCCACGACCTCGAGCGCTGCCGCGAGCGCCTCGGCAAGGACGGGGCGATCGCCCCCTTCGCCCTCGGCGAGCACGACCGGCCGCCGCGGCTGACCTTCACCGATCGCCTCTACGGATCGGAGGGGCTGATCCACGAGTTCCTCGCGGCGTTCGAGCGCGCGAGCAAGGGGACGCGCGAGGTCGTGCTCTTCGAGGGGCAGACCGGCGCCGGCAAGTCGCAGCTCCTCGCCGAGATCCTCCACGGGCACGTCGCCGGCCGCGGCCAGGTGCTCTCGGCACGCTGCGACAGCGATCCCGACACCCCCTACGCGCCGCTCGTCGCCGCCCTCCGCGGCCGCCTGCGCGAGCTCCTGAGCGCCGATGACGACGAGCTCGACCTCTGGCGGATGCAGCTCGCGGCCGCGGTCGGCGACGGCGCGGCGCTCCTCG
>JAGQIT010001208.1 GCA_020431135.1 Myxococcales bacterium
GGGCCGCCGCCTCGCGCCCGCGGGCCGCGTCCTCGTCGCCGACGCGCCGTGGTTCGTCGACCGCCTGCGCGGCGCCGCGGTGGCGCTCGTCCACCCGCGCGTCTCCGAGGAGGTCGTCGCCGCGCTCGACCTGCGCCGCCTCTCCCAGGCCGCGCACGAGGAGGTCGCCGAGGCCCCCGCCCTCTCCGGCAGCCCCGACAAGCAGGCGTTCTGCCGCGAGCTGTCGGCGACGATCCACCACCCCGCGTTCACGGCCGGCCTGCGCCGCCTCCTCGCCGCCGCGGGTCACAGCGATCCCGCGGCCGAGCTCGAGCTCCTCAGCGAGCTGCGCATCGAGGCGACCGACCGCCTCCTCACACACCTGCGGATCGCCGGCGTCGACCAGCCGCTCGGCGCCGAGGAGGTCGCGATCTTCGCCGACGACCGCGCCAAGGTCATCTACATCGGCGGCGATCACTGGGACACGGTCGTCGTCCAGATCTCCGAGGCGATCAACCGCCTCCTCGGCGGCGGCCTCGACAACCTCTCGCACCTCGAGGCGATCCTGCGCACGCGACCGCCGGAGATCCTCGACCTCCTCGATCACCGCCGCGTGCCGCGGCTCCACGGCGAGGACGAGGCGGCGCTCAGGGCCGACGCCGACGCCGTCGCCGACGACGAAGCGCTGGACTTCGCGTCGGCGGCCGAGTCCCTCTTCGACGAGGACCCCGAGCCCCCGCCGGCGCCGCCCAAGGGCCGCGCGATCGGCCTCGAGCGGGTCGCCTTCGTCGCCACGGAGGAGCCCGCCGCCGGCGACCGCAACCCGGTCTCGATCGCGGCGATCGCCGCGGCGATCGCCGCGGAGCGCGACGCCGATCGCAAGGCCGTCGAGATGCCGGCGGGCACCCCCGGCTACGACGTCCAGAGCGGCCGGATCAGCGACCCGCAGGCCCGCTTCATCCGCGTCTACGGCCTCGACGGCCCCTGGGATCAGCTCCCCGTCGTCCTCTCGTCGCGGGACGCCAGCGCCGCGCGCACCTTCGGCCGCCAGTACTGGCTCTACGTCGTCGAGCACGCCCGCGATCCTGGGCGCGCCCGCGTCCACAAGCTCCAGGACCCGCTCTCGCGGATCGCCCGCTACGCCCTCGATCACCGCTGGCGCGAGCAGGCCGAGCGCGACGGCGGCGGGGCCCAGACCCCGCAGGTCGGCTGGATCCACCACCCGCCGACCGGCGAGGCCGCGGCGATCGTCGGCGTCGAGAAGGTCGGCATGTTCACCTGGGTGCGCGTCCGCCTGGCCAACGGCAAGGAGGAGCGCCGCTTCTTCAAGCCGGCGATCGACCGCGTCGAGCCGAGCTGAGCAGGCGCGCGACCGCCCGACCGCCCGAGCGGCCGCAGGCGTCCGCCTGCTAGGATGTCTGCGGTGTCCGTGCTCGTCGTCGTCTTCGCCGCGTCGCTCTGCGCCGTCCTCTGGCGGCGCGTGGCGGCCTCGATCCGCGCCCGCTGGCCGAAGGAGCAGGCCCCCGAGGCCGTCGCCCTCGACCTCACGGAGCTGCTCGTCGTCGCCGCGCTGACGGCGGCCGGCTTCATCGTCGGCGGCGACGTGATCCTCGATCCGTCGCGCTGGGCCGCGACCGGCTCGGCGGGCGTCCAGGCCGTCGTCGCCCTCACCGTCGGCTACCTCGTCGCCCACCTCGCGGGCGTCCTCCGCTACGGCGGCGCCCGCAGCCTCGTCGTCCACCACGTCGTTCTCATCGTCGCCTTCTCCTTCACCCTCGCGGTCGACGCCTACCACGGCTACGTCCTCGTGACCCTGATCGGCACGGCGACGTCCATGCTCCGCGACCTCACCGGGCTGGCGAAGCGCGGCTACCTGCGGATCAACCGGACCGTCGTCGGCCTCCTCTACGCGGTCTTCGAGGCCTTCCCGGCGCTGGCGATCCCGCTCCAGTTCTTCGCCTACGAGCTCCCGCGCGGCGAGCTGTCGCCAGCGGCCGTGTGGGTCGGCTCGATCGCCTTCCCGACCGTCGCCGCGATCGGCCTCTTCTCGGTCGCCCAGGTCCTGCGCAGGCTCGCCGGCAAGCGACGCGCGCCTGCTCCTGCGGCCAGCCCGGCCCCCGCCGGTCCGTCCCGCGCCGCGCAGCCCCTCGCAGCGCAGTCCCTCGCCGGCCAGTCCCTCGCAGCGCAGTCGGCCATCGGCGCCGCGGCCTCGTCGTCGCAGATCCGCCCCGGCACCAGCGGTCGGCTCCGCGAGCTCGCGGCGACGAGCGGGCGTTGGCTCGCCGACGCCGCGGCGAGCAGCGGCGCCTGGCTCCCCCTCGAGGACGAGCTCCCGCCGCCACCGACCCGCCACGCGGCCCCATCCGACAGCAGCGGCAGCCGCCCGGTCGTCGCCTAGGAGCCCTGCCCCTGGCCTCTGCGCATCGTGCTTCGGCGCCCGCGCCGAGC
>JAGQIT010001209.1 GCA_020431135.1 Myxococcales bacterium
CGGTGATCGACATGCACCTCCACCCCGGCGACTGGGACGCGGTGCCGCCCGAGACCCAGGCCTACCTCGCCAGCCGCTTCCCCTGGCCCTTCAACCTGCGCCCGGATCGCCTCGCCGACCAGGTGCTCTCGCCCGAGGGGATCGTCACCGAGCTCGACCGCGCCGGCGTCGACGTCGGCGTGCTCTTCGCGGTCTACGCCCCGCGGACGGTCGGCGTCGCCACCAACGAGCTGGTCAAGGAGGGCGTGGACGCCTACCCGAAGCGCCTCCTCGGCCTCGCCAGCCTCCGCGTCGACGACTGGCAAAACAACAGCGAGGCCGAGCTCGAGCGCCTCGCGGAGGCGCTGAGCGAGCGCGGGATGATCGGCGTCAAGCTCGCCCACGCCCACATGCACTTCCGCATGGACGACCCCGACTACTTCGGGATCTACGCGCTCGCCGGCGAGCTGGGCAAGCCCGTCTACCTCCACACCGGCAGCAGCCCCTTCCCGGGGATCGCCACCGACCGCGCCTACACCGACCCGGCCTACCTCGAGCCGGCGATCGCCGCGTATCCGCAGACGATCTTCATCCTCGGCCACCTCGGCTACGACTTCATCCACCGCGAGATCGGCGAGCTCGACACCTGCATCGACCTCGCCCGCCGCTACCCGAACGTCTTCCTCGAGCCGAGCGCCCTCGGCTCGGGCTCCTCGGACCCCGAGGGCGACCAGTTCACCGAGGTCTTCTCGCGGATGAAGGAGGCCGGGGTCGTCGACCGGATCATCTACGGCAGCGACGGCCCGCAGCGCCCGGGCTTCGTCGAGGAGTACCTCGAGCGCTCGCTGGCGGCGATGGAGCGCGCCGACTACACGACCGAGGAGATCCGCGCGGTCCTCTCGGGCAACTTTATTCGGGTCTTCGGCGCGGAGGTCGGCAATTGATCGCCTCCCGCGCCTCGCTGATCCCGGCGGCCGCCCTCGCCCTCGCGTTTAGCCTGTCCTCAGGGACAGCCTCCGCGTCGCCGACGATCGCCCCGGTGACCCGCGACGCGAGCGCGCCGAGCGAGCCGGCGACCGCCGCCTCGACCCCCGCCGACGCGACCCCGGAGACGAAGAACACCGCGCCGAGCGGCGCCCCGCCGGCGAAGAGCGCGGCCCGCCGCGGCGTCGGTATCGAGCCGACCGCCTTCCAGGCGGCGAGCGGCGTCTCCTCCGAGGGCCGCTGGCTCGTCAACGTCTCGGCCGGCTACCCGTGGTGGGCGGCGCGGATGCAGCTCGGCCTGCGCCACGGCCTCTCGCCCCTCTTCGAGGTCCAGACCGCCCGCTTCCGCCGCTGGCGCCCCGCCGTCGGCCTGGCGATGCTCTGGCTCGAGCGCCCGCGCGCGCGGATCTCCGGCGAGGCGCTCTTCGGCTGGCTCGTCCAGGGCGGCGAGCTCGCCCGCCGCGGCGCCAACGTCGAGCTCCGGATCCGCGCGGCCTTCCCCTTCCGCCGGGTCGCCCCCTACGTCATGGCCGGCAGCCAGCACACCCTCCTCGCCGATCGCACGACGATCATCCGCGCCACCGGCGAGTCGCGCTCGTGGTCGCTGCGCGGCGAGTGGACCGGCTGGGGGACGGTCGGCCTGATCGCCGCCGTCAGCCAGAACGTCGGCCTCGACTTCGCGGTCGACCTCACCTGGGTCGACGCGCCGGGGACCGTCGCGATCCCGGGCGCCCACGCCGGGCTGATCATCGGCGGCCTGCGCCGCGACGGCGACAAGAAGAGGTCGCGACGCGACCGCGCGAACGCGAAGAAGAAGTCGCGCCCGCACGGCGAGGAGGCCGCGCCATGACCCGCTCCTGTCGACGCGCCGCCGCGCGCGGCCTCGCCGTCCCCCTCACCCTCGCGCTCGGGGTCGGCGCCTGCGTCAACGACGACATCCGCCTCTACGAGGTCGAGCTCCACGGCGCGATCGCGGTCGCCGACGGCTTCCCGAGCGGCGGCGTCCTCCACGTCGAGCTCCACCACGCGAGCACCGGCAGCGGCGGCCTCGGCTACCCGCTGCGCGAGATCGCCGAGATCGAGCTCGACAACATCTTCGAGTTCCGCGAGCCCTTCCTCGTGCCCATGGACGAGGGCGAGGGCCTCGTCGTCTACGCCTGGCTCGACGCCGACGGGGACGGCACGCTCTGCGCCCCCGACGGCGCCTCCGAGCCCGCGGGGCTCATCGAGCTCACGGACTACCCGGCCCACGCGATCGAGTTCGACCTCGTGCTCACCGAGGCCTGCGCCGGCGCCGAGAGCCTCTACCCCTTCCCGCAGTGAGAGTTGGAGCGAGAAGCGGCGCTGTGCTGGGCCGCTACGGGCTCCAGAGGTCCTGAGCGAGCGGTTGCCCTGCGCCAAGGCGTGCGCGAAGATGCGCATACCTCCGTGACGGCCGTCCGCACCAGCCTCCGACTCCCTCTCGCCGTCCTGATGACGGCCGGGTGCGCCGTCCGCTCGAGCCCGACGAGCCTCTCGGCGGGCGAGGGTGTCGGCGAGGCCAGCTCGACCGCTGGAGGAACCACGGGCTCGCCGTCCTCGACCTCAAGCGACGAGGCGACGAGCGACGACTCCTCGGCGATGGGCTCGTCGACGACGGCGATCTACGACGTGGGGCTCGACGGCGACCTCGGCGACGG
>JAGQIT010001210.1 GCA_020431135.1 Myxococcales bacterium
CGCGAGCTCTGGGTGTCGGGCAAGCTCGGCAAGGACGTCGAGGCGGTCGCCGCCTGCGGCGATCGCTTCGCGGCGATCACCTACCACGGCCGCCTCGCGATCTACCGCAAGCGCGCCGGCGGCAAGGTCACGACCGAGTCGATCCGCCACGCCGGCGGCAGCAAGTGGCTCGCCTTCACCGAGGACTGCGAGCATCTCCTCACCCCTGACTTCCTCGGGCCGCTCTTCATCTACCGGCGCGAGGGCGGCGCGCTCGCGGCCGAGGTCCCGTCGTCGGGCTATCGCAACTTCGGCTACGAGCGCGGGCGCCTCACCTTCCGCAGCGACGGCGCCGACTACACCCTGGCGACGGCCCGCTACTACGTCTTCCGCTGGACCGACGATCCGTCGCGCGGCGCGATCGAGGCGCTCCCCTACGCCGTGGAGGACGACGCCCTCGGACTCCTCGTCCAGGTCCTGCCGACCCCGTGGGGCGGGCTCGCCCGCGAGTACTGCGATCGCGAGCGCTGCCGCGTGGTTCTCGAGGACCGCGGCCACGCCGTCGACTTCGCGGTCGCCGGCGGCGTCTGGACCCTCGCGCTCGGCTCGCGCCTGGCGATCTCCTCGGGCGGCGAGTACCTCGCGTGGTACCGCGACGGTCTCCCGGTGGAGATCGTCGAGCTCGCCAGCGGCCGCCGGGCGGCGCTGCCGAAGATCCCGCGGACGATGAGCGCGACCGTCGACTTCGCCTTCGATCCGCTCGACCCGCGGCGCCTCGCCGTGACGATGGATCCGGCGCCGAACAAGGTGACCGTCTACCGCCTCGGCGACTCGGCTGAGTAGCGCCGGCGGTCGTTCTCGAGCGCGAGCGCGCGGAGCCACCCGCGGCGGGCCGGACGAGCGAGCGCCAAGACGCCCGCGAGCGCGTCCTCGCTGCGCTGCGCTTCGCCGGGCGTCGGCGCGTCGGCGCGCCCCTGTCTGTTCGGGCATCTGAGATACTCAGCGCGGAGGTGCAGCCGTGGCCCTACCGATCTGTTACGACCGCCGCCCTGTCGCCCGTGAGGACGACGGCGCGGGGCTCCCCTTCCTCGGAGTTCAAACCGAATACCTCTGGGAGGTCGGCGAGACCCTGCGGATCGCGTTCATGGAGCGCAACTCGTCCCGTCGCCTACGCGCGGCCGTGATGGCCGTCGCCCGCGAGTGGCTCAAGTACGCCAACCTCGAGTTCGTCGTCGTCAGCCCCGACGAGGAGTCGGACATCCGGATCACCTTCACGAAGGACGAGGGCTACTGGTCATACCTCGGCAGCGACGCCCTCAACTACGGGCAAGACGAGCCGACCATGTGCTTTGAGGGCTGGCGCGCGGCGATCGTCGACGACGACCCCGAGGAGCTGCGCCGCGTCGTCCTCCACGAGTTCGGCCACGCGCTCGGCTGCATCCACGAGCACGAGAGCCCCGTCGCCGGCATCCCGTGGAACAAGGCGGCCGTCTACCGCGACTACGCCAAGGCGCCGAACTTCTGGTCGCGCGCCGACGTCGACGCCCAGCTCTTCACCCGCTACAGCCGCTCCGAGACCAATTTCAGCGCCTACGACCCGACCTCGATCATGCAGTACCCGGTCCCCAAGTCGCACACGCGGGGCGGCTTCGAGATCGGCTGGAATTGCGAGCTGTCGCCGCAGGACAAGGCGTTCATCGCCAAGATCTATCCGGGGCGATAGGGCGGCGAGCCGGCGGTTACACTCGAAAGATAGCGGGTTACACTCGATTGATCATTGCTCGGTCCGGTATGGCCAGCTATTCCACGGTCGTTATGACCGCATATGTCGAAATCCGGGCCGCCGAAGGCGGCGCAGACGCCAAGGACCTCGTGCTCGTGCAGTACGGCGTGTACTGCAA
>JAGQIT010000100.1 GCA_020431135.1 Myxococcales bacterium
GATCATCGCGAACTCCTCGCCGCCGTAGCGCCCGGCGATGTCGCTCTTGCGCAGCCCGCCGGCGAGGCGCCCGGCGATCGTGCTGATCACCTGGTCGCCGACCGAGTGGCCGTGCGAGTCGTTGATCGACTTGAAGTGGTCGATGTCGATCATCAGGACGCTGAGCGCGTGGCCGTAGCGGCGGGCGCGATCGATCTCGTCCTCGCCGAGGCGGAAGAAGTGGCGGCGGTTGTAGAGGTTGGTCAGCGGATCGACCGTGGCGAGCTGCTGGACCTCGGCGAGGAGGCGCTTCTGCTCCTCCTTGGCCTCGAACTCCCGGCGCTCGAGCCCGCGGCGGTAGTGCTGCGAGAGGGCCGTGACCAGCATCGTGCTGAGCATGAAGAACTGGTTCGTGAGGGCCGCCGGGAAGTCGCGGATCTCGAGGAGCCCGAGGAGCAGCGGGGCCATGTAGAAGCCGTAGATCCCGAGGTTGAAGGCGACGGCCGTGCGCGCGCTCCACGAGAAGAGGAGGCCGACGCAGAGCACCAGGAGGTCGATGCCCGCGTAGTAGGGCGACTCGTAGCCCTCGTGCATGAAGCACATCACGGCGATCGACCAGGCGACGAGGAGCGAGTAGCTCAGGGCGAAGGCGTCGACGCGGCGCTCGAACGCTCCCGGCGCGCGGGCGGCGAGCACCAGGAGCACGACGCCGACCGCCGCGCAGGCCCCCCGGATCCACAGCGTCATCCAGACGTGGTCCGGGATCACGAACCAGTCGAGCGCCCAAAACCCCGGGACCATCACCGTCCCCAGCCACAGCTCGATCCGCAGCGACGACGCGTGTCGCGGCGCGAGGTTGGCCTCAAAGCTCGCGGTCCGAGCCGCCGGGGTCGGCGCGACGTTCATTCGGGCTCGCGTAGGATCAAGAAGTCGTAGGCGCCGGAGGCCTCGCGGCGGATCTCGATCGCCGCCGGATCTACGTCCGCGGCGAAGCGGCGGATCGCCGCGCGATCGCGATAAATGAGGCTCCAGTCGAGGACGAACTCGCCGAGCCAGAAGTGGTCGTTTGGCGCCAGCGCGTTGCCGATCGCCAGGACGCCGCCAGGCCGCAGGCGCTCGCGGAGCGCCCGGGTCAGCGCCTGCGCGCGGCGCTCGCTGAGGTAGTCGAAGAGGCCGACGCAGTAGATCAGATCCTGCGGCTCGACGCGGATCGCCTTCGGATCGCGGATGAGCTGCTCAAACGAGAGGTAGAGGCACTGCGCCGACGAGCTGCTCCCGCTCGTAGCTATCCCGCGGACGACGTCGTGGTAGGCGACGCTCAGCGCCCGCTCCTCCTGATCGATCAGCGTCCAGTGGACGTCGCGCAGCGGCTCCGCGCTCTCGCCGAGGAGCTCGACGACCTCGCGCGCCGGGCCGCAGCCGAGGCTCATCACCTTGAGCCCCTCGCCCCGCTCGCGGCGCCTCGCGTACTCGGCCCGCGTCAGCGCCTTGACCAGGTCCTTGCGCGTGCGCACGCCGGCCGCCAAGGGCTCCTCGCAGGCGAGCTTGTGGAAGACCTTGCCGAAGGCGGTCGCGCCCTCGAAGCCGTCGCGGTAGATGTGCGTCATCACCTGGAAGTCGCCGGCGTAGCCCAGCGGCTTGGTGTAGGCGCGCTTGAGCACCGGCGCCGCCATCATCATCGGCGACAGCAGGGTCTCGGTCATCGCCTTGGCGGCGGCCATCGCCTGGCGATCGCCGAGGATCGGCGCGCAGGCGGCCGCGGCCGCGAGGCGGACCTCGTGCCACCGCGGCCGGATCGCCTCGATGGCCCGGCGGGCGAGCTCCTCGCGCCCGCCCTGCGTGTCGGCGAGGCGAGCCTCGTGATAGCCGAGCGATCGCTGGTAGAAGGCCGCGAAGTGGACGGCCCGCGCGAGCGCCTCGCGGTAGGCCGCGGGCACCTGGGCATAGACCCGCTCGGGTCCGTCCTCGAGGTCCCGGCTGAGCGCCTCCTCCTCGTCGAGGCGCTGCATCTCGTGGAGATCGAGGAAGCCGCCGAGGAGCTGGAGGCCGACGCGGCGGCGCCCGTACACCCGCTCCTCGCGAGCGACCCGCGCCCGGCCGGTGAACGCGGACGTCGCGTGGACGCGGATGTCGACGTCGAGGACGTCGTCGACCTGCCAGCTCGGCGCGTCCCTCGGCGCGATGAACGAGACCCCGCTCATCGCCATGTCGTAGAGCGCGAAGCGAGCGCCGTCGATCACGATCGCCGCGGCGTGCTCGCGGACCAGCTCGCGCGCCAGCTGCC
>JAGQIT010000101.1 GCA_020431135.1 Myxococcales bacterium
GTAGATCATCTCGCCCTCGCCCTGGACCAGCGCCTCGCTGAGCTCGTGGGCGCCGACGAAGCTCGACAGCGACGAGACCACGAGGAGGGCGGCGAGCCCCCCCGCCACCGCGAGAAAGCCCCAATCTCCAGCTCCAGTGCGCGTCATCGTGGAGTCGATGATAGCGCTCGCGCTCACGCTCGCGTCTTCGGGCATCGCCGCCTCCTGACAAAGCAAGGGCCGTGCCGGCGCCCGTCCGCCGCCCTGGCTCGGCGCGCACGACCAGGCCGACGCGACCGCCGCTGCGCCGCGCCGCGGATCCGGCAGATCCCGCAGGAGCCCCCTGCGAAGATCGCCGGCGACCGCAGGACGCCGCACGCTCAGCGTGTTCTCGCGCGACGCGTGCTCATCGCGCCGGGCGATCTCTCGCGTGCGCACGCTGGGGGCGAGCGGCCCCGTGTCCGCGGGGACGCTGAACAAGCGGGCCCTCGCCGCGGTCTGCGACCCAGCAGACGCTCCGCGCCGCGAGAACGCGCGCCGCGACGACGCCGAGAGAGCGCGAGAACACGCGCGAACAATCGTACAGCCCCCGAGAGCGCCGTTTGTTGGCCGCCCGGCGCCTAGCGTATCGTGGCCCGGACCATGCTCTTCGCGGCCCCCCTGGTCCTCACGCTCCTCGCGGCCCCCTCGGCGGCCGACCGCGAGGCGAAGGTCCTCGAGATCTTCGACGACAAGTGCACCTCCTGCCACGACGACAGCGACGACCTCAACCTCACCTCCATCGGCCACCTGCTCAAGCGCAAGGGCGCGACCGGTAAGGCGATGGTCGCGCCCGGCGATCCGGGCGGCAGCTACCTCATCGACAAGCTCGTCGAGGGCAGCAAGATCGAGGGCGATCTGATGCCGATGGGCGACGATCCGCTGCCGAAGGCCGAGCTCGACGCGGTCAAGGCGTGGATCGTCAGCCTCGCGCCCGCCGAGCCGACGACGCCCGCTGAGTCCGCGCCCGCCGAGGCCGCGCCCGCCGAGCCCACCGGGCCGACGGCGGCCGAGCTCGAGCCCAAGGTGCAGGCGCTCTTCGAGCAGTGGTGCACGGTCTGCCACGACGTCGGCGCCGATGAGGTCGTCCTCAGCGGCGACCTCAGCCACCTCCTCAAGGAGAAGGACGCGGCGACCGGCAAGCCGCTGCTCGTCGCCGGCGACGTCGAGGCCTCCTACCTCTATACGAAGGTCAAGGGCGGCCCGGAGATGAAGGGCGAGCTCATGCCGATGGGCGACGAGCCGCTCGGCGAGGCGGACCTCGCCCTCCTCCGCGACTACATCATCGCCCTCGGCGCGCCCGAGCCGGTCGCCGGCGGCGGAGCGGTGACGGCCGGCGGCGGCGTCGACGTCGGCGGCGGCGACACGAGCGGCCCGGTCACGACCCCGGTCGACGACGGCGACGACGACGACGAGCCCGCGAAGCGCGACAAGCCGCCCTTCCACGGCACCTTCCAGCACAACCTCCCGACGACCGCGGGCCTCGGCAAGCGCAAGTTCGAGTTCCGCATCGACCACCGCTTCGGCCGCGTCGGCACCGAGCGCGGCGCCTTCGGCCTCGACGCAGGCGTCGTCATGAGCGTCGGCTTCGCCTACGGGATCATGGACGGCTGGGACGTCATGATCCGCCGCTCCAACTCACGCAAGGGCTACGAGCTCGGGACCAAGTTCATCCCGATCCGCCAGGAGGCCGGCTACCCGGTGAGCTTCGGCGGCTACACCTCGCTCGAGTACTACCGCGACTACGCGACCAACACCGCCAACCCCGTCTCGGGCAACTTCCAGGCGATGGTCAGCCGCCTGTGGTTCCAGCGCTGGAGCACGATGCTCCTCGTCGGCTACTACATGCGGACCAACCACGCGGCCAACATCACCGTCGACTTCGGCGACGGCAACGGCCCGGTCGCCGCCAAGGACACGCGCAACACCCTCGGCCTCGGCGTCGCGTCGACGGTCTGGCTCGGCAAGCGCCGGCGCTGGGGCGTCGACCTCGAGTACCACCTGCCGATCCCGTCGAATAAGTTCTACTACAACGGCGGCGACGCCGACCCCAACGGCTCGAACATCGGCTCGTGGTCGATCGGCGGCTCCTACTCGTCGGGTCTCCACTTCTTCCAGGTCTTCCTCGCCAACACCCGCGAGATCCACACGAACCTCTACGCGCCTGGCGGCCAGACCAAGAACCCCTTCGAGAACCGCGGCAACTTCTTCCTCGGGTTCAACCTCAGCCGCAAGTGGACGATCAAGGCCGGCAAGGGCCGCAAGAGCAAGAAGAAGAAGGAGGGCTGAGATGCGCCCCGCGATCGCTCCCGCCGCCCGGCGCCGCCGGGCCCCTGATTTCGACTCCCTCATCGGCCTCGGCCTCACCCTCATCGTCGCGCCGATCGGCCTCGGCTGCGGCGCCCTCGAGCCCGTCGGCGAGACCGGCGGCGAGAACGGCGGCGCCGTCCCGGCGGTCGTCGTCCAGGCCTTCGCCGAGTCCTGCGCCGGCGGCGGCTGCCACGACGCGGCGACCCGCGCCGGCGGCCTCTCGCTCGCCGAGTCCGACCTCGCGGCGATCATCGGCGGGCCGTCGACGAGCGGCCTGCCGATGGTCGAGATCGGCGACATCGCCAACTCCTACCTGGCGATCAAGATGCTCCCCGACGACGTCATCTCGGCGCAGGGCCTGATGCGCAGCGGCGGCCGGATGCCGCCGACCGCCGACTTCACCAACCCGAACAACCAGACGATCCTCGCCTGGGTCGCCGGCGCCGAGTTCCCCGAGGACGGCGGCGGCACGGACACGACCGGCGCCGACACGGACACCGACACCACCGGCGGCCTGACCTTCGACGCGGCGATCTGGCCGATCCTCCAGATGCGCTGCTCGTGCCACCTCGCCGCCGCCGACGAGGCGCTCAACGGCATGCTCTCGTTCCCGATGGACACGGCCTATGACGATATCGTCGGCGCGCCGTCGATCGACGTCCCGGCGATGAACCTCATCGAGCCGAGCGACGCCGCCAACTCCTACCTCCTCCACAAGGTCAAGGGGACGCAGGCCGACGTCGGCGGCGCGGGGGTCCAGATGCCCACCGGCGGCATGCTCGACGCCGCCGACATCCAGACCCTCGAGGACTGGATCGCCGCCGGCGCGCCGATGTAGCCGGACCCTCGGCGCACGGACGACGCCCGACACACGCCACGCGGACCGCGCTCAGCCTGTCCGTTAGGCCTGGGAGCGGACCTGCGAATGCGCGGCGATGCCCCGCCCGTAATCCGCGCAGGCGCGGGATCAATCCTGCGCATGCCGCCGGCGTATCCTGGCCAATCGCCGTTTCCCGGGTCGATCGTCGTTTCCGAACAAGGCGATCAATTGGTCATGTGAACTTGGCCTTTGCGCCGCGAGGTGGTCCCATAGAGACGGCGCCGCCCGGCGTCGGAGAGATCATCGCATGAGCACGACCTTGAGTATGTGGTTGGGGATCGCCTTCCTGGTCCTCGCGATCGTCGCTGTCCTCCTCCAGGCCTGGCTGTGGGGGCCGAAGTTCTGGGACGACGAGGCCAAGAAGACGCGCGCCCCGAAGGCGTGGCTGCGCGTCCACGCCTTCGCCGGCTACACCTACGGGATCATCTACGCGGTGATGATGTGGAACATGCTCCCGCGCCTGTGGGAGTACCAGTACGAGCTGCCGGCGCGGACGGTGATCCACGCCGTCCTCGCGATCGCGATCGGCGTCCTGCTGATCACGAAGATCATGATCCTCCTCTTCTTCCGCCACTTCGAGGAGGCGATGCCGCGCTACGGCTTCGGCCTGCTGATCTGCACGGTGGCGATGATCACCCTGTCGGTGCCCTTCGCGATCCGGGCCCACGACCTCGAGGGGCGGACCACCGATCCGGAGAACATCGAGCGCGTCCGCAAGGCGCTCGCCGACGTCGAAGGCGGCGTCGGCGTCGACCTCGACAAGGTCGTCACCGAGGCGGGCTTCGACCGCGGCCGCCAGGTCCTCGTCGGCAAGTGCATCACCTGCCACGACATGCGGACGATCCTCGCCAAGCCGCGGACCGCCAAGGGGTGGATGAACGTCAACGAGCGCATGCTCGAGAAGCCCGCCGTCTTCGGCGACGCGCTCGACCCTGAGGACGTCCCCTACGTCACCGCCTACCTCGTCGCGATCACGCCGGACATCCAGCGCTCGGCGAAGAGCCGGCGCGAGGACGCCCGCGAGAAGGAGGCCCGCGCCGACGCCCTGCTCGAGGCGATCCACGACGCCGACACCGTCCTCGAGGTCGACAAGGCGGCCGGCGAGGCGCTCCTCCAGGCCAAGTGCCTCGACTGCCATGAGATGGAGGAGACCGAGGCCCACGGGGGCGACGACGCCTCCGGCTGGCGCTCGGTGATCGCGGCGATGGTCGACGAGGGCGCCGAGCTCACGGAGGAGGAGATCAACCTCCTCGCCGCCTACCTCGAGGTGAAGTTCCCGAAGTCAGCCGAGACCAAGGCCGCCGAGGCCAAGAAGGAGGCCGAGGACGAGGCAGCCGCCGAGGCTGAGGCCAAGAAGGAGGCCGAGGAGGCCGCCGCCGAGGAGGCCGAGACCGAGGCCGAGGCCGAGGACGAGGAGGAGGAGGAGGC
>JAGQIT010001211.1 GCA_020431135.1 Myxococcales bacterium
GCTCGTCCCCCAGCCAAGGAGGTCCTGTTTTGCTGCGAAAGCTCATCTACCCCGCGTTGTTCGCCCTGGCCCTCGGCACGGGGGCGTGCAAGGAGCCCGATCCCAACGCCTTCGAGACCCACATCGAGAACATCAAGAAGGAGGGTGCGGCGGCCGCCGGCTACTCCGGTCTCGAGGCCCTCGTAAAGGCGATCACGAGCTCGCCCGCCGATAACAGCGCGCGGATCGACGAATTCGTCACCAAGGTCATCCCCGTCTTTGAGGAGCAGTGGGACGGCTCGCCCGAGTACCGCGACCAGATGCTCGCCATGCTCTACCAGATCGGCCGCCCCGAGGGCGCCAACCTGTGGAACAAGGGCCTCGTCTTCGACGGATCGGACGCCTCGCGCAAGCTCGTCCTCGCCTCCCTCGACGGGATCAAGAAGGCGAAGGCGACGGCCACCGTCGACACGATCATCGCCCAGCTCGATCAGATCCTCGAGACCCCGAGCAAGGACAAGGGCCCCGAGGGCGGCGAGCTCCGCAAGGAGATGGTCAGCACCTTGGGTGAGCTCGGCGACGCCAAGGCGGTGCCGGTGCTCATCAAGACGATGGAGCAGGAGAAGGAGAACCAGCCCGTCGTGGTCCACCGCGAGGCCGCGAAGTCGCTCGGTCTCATCGCCGACCCGGCGGCGACCGAGGCGCTCCTCGCCGTCCCCTTCCGCGTCCCCGACTCGCCGTCGACCACGGACATCGGCAACCGGGCGAAGCTCGCGCTCGTCGGCATCGGCGACCCCGCGGTCGCGGGCGTCATGAAGATGCTCGCGGGCGAGCAAGAGGAGGTCAACAAGCTCGCCGCCAACAACGGCGTCGACCTCCTGATCGTCCAGCAGACCGCGGTCGGCATCCTCGGGGCGATGGGCGCGACCGAGGCGGTCGACGAGCTCCTCGCCTTCATGCCGCGCGACGGCTGCGTCGATCCGAACGCGCCCGCGCCCAAGGCGAAGAAGGGCAAGAAGAAGAGCTCCGAGGAGGTCATCGACCCGGCCAACGCCAGCCTCCGCGCCTTCGTCGGCAACGCCCTCGGCTTCATCGGCGATCCCAAGGCGGCGGAGCCCCTGTGTCAGTGCGTGAGCGCGACGCACAACGCCGGCGACATGTTCCCGATCACCGAGGCGCTCGGCCGCATGCCCGGCGAGGCCTCGCTCAACTGTCTCATCGACCTGGTGAAGAACGGCGAGTACGACCCCGAGACCGTCGAGAGCTCGGAGTTCACCAAGCAGATCCGCTGGGAGGCCGCGCGCTTCGCCATCCTCCTCGCCGGGCCTGAGCAGCTCGACGCGGTCAAGGAGGCGCTCGCCTCCAACGACGGCGACGACAAGGTCAAGAAGGAGATGGAGCAGTGGAAGCCCGGCCTCGATCTCCTCGAGAGCTGCAAGGCCGACAAGGACTGCTACCTCAAGACCCTCAAGGACCAGAACGCCGAGTGGTTCGCCCGCGAGAAGGCCGCGTACGAGCTGGCTCGCCTCGCCAAGGGCGACAGCGACGTCGCCCTCGAGGTCGCCAAGGCCTTCAAGGTCCGCAACCCCGACGCTCGCGTGACGATGGCCATCATGGTCCCGCGGATCCTCGACGGGAAGAAGTGCCAGGCCTGCGCCGACGCCTTCGAGGACGTGATGGACGGCGAGAAGGGGACCATGGACGCGACGATGCAGCTCCCGGTCCTGACCGCGCGGCAGACGATCGCCAAGGTCAGCGTGCCCAAGGGCGCCGGCGGCGGCGCGGCTGCGCCCGCGCCGAAGGCCGAGGAGAAGGCCGCCGAGGGCGAGGAGAAGCCCGCCGAGGGCGAAGAGAAGGCCGAGTAGCGGCGACCGCTGGGGCGGGGCGTTGTGCCCCGCTGCGGCGAGTTGACACAGCGCCAAGCCCCTGCGCCGCGAGATTCGCGGGCAGGGGCTTGGCCTTTTTCTTGCTGTGTTAAGCGGGCAGACGATCAAGTGGGCTCCCCAGGGCGCGTCCGCGAGTCACATCCCTCCCCCCAAAACCCGTTGACTCGCGGGCGCGTCCTCCCACATACCCCGGGGTCATGAACGCCCGGCGGATCCTCGCAACCTCCCTCGCGCTCGTCATCGTCACCGCGGGCGGCGACGCCCTCGCCCAGGAGCCGGAGGCGGTCCCGACCGGGACGACCGGCGTCCAGGCGCCGGCGACGTCGGGCTCGACCGAGCTCGCTGATCAAGGGAAGTTCGCCAAGGCCGACGACATCCTCGAGGCCGAGGCCGAGGAGGACAAGGACGTCACTGACCTGACGGTCTCCGCCGGCGGCATCCTCTCGACCGGCAACGCCCGCTCAGCCGCGGCCACCGGCGCGCTCAACTTCCGCCTCCGCCGCGACCGCCACGAGTTCACCACGATCTTCGCCGGCAACTACGGCGCCGCCGGCCTCGACGACCAGGAGGGCTACGAGACCACGGTCGCCAACGTCCAGGGGCGGATGCGCTACGACGTGTTCTTCGCCGAGCGCTGGTCGGCCTTCCTGATGTTCACGGGCCGCAACGACCGCTTCCAGGGCCTCGACATGCGCCTGAACATCGACCCAGGCGTCGCCTTCCACATCCTCACGAAGAAGAACCACCGCCTGTGGGTCGAGGCCGGCTACGACTTTCAGTACGACATCCGCCGCTACGACGCGATCATCGAGCGCGACGACGAGGGCAACCCCGTCCTCGACATGAACGGCAACACCAACCTGATCGCCGACAAGACCTCGACCGTCCACGCGGCCCGCCTCTTCGCCGGCTACTCGAATCACCTCAGCGAGCAGGTCAGCTTCGACACCGGCGTCGAGTACCTCCAGAGCCTGCTCGCGGGGGACACCTTCCGCATCAACTGGGACAACGCCGTCACCGCGCAGCTCGTCCAGAACCTCTCGCTGTCGGCGACCTTCACCCTGCGCTACGAGAACCACCCGCTCCCCGACGTGAAGAAGCTCGACACGATCTCGGCGATGAACCTCGTCTATCGCTTCTTCTAGGCGGCGAGCAGGGGGCGAGGGGCGAGGGGCGTACGCGCGCGAGCGCGGGACCGAAGGGCTGCTCCGCCCAGCACGCGGGACCGCGCGTCGAACGCACGCGTCGCCGGGAACTTTGCCCGCGCCGCTGTGTCATCATCCCCGTGATGCCGCGTCTGGTCGCCCCGATCGCCCTGGCTCTGCTCTTCTCGGTCGGCTGCGCCGGGCGCTCCGCGGCGGTGAGCACCGAGGCCCCGGAGGCGGGGGGCGAGGCGGCGACCTCTTCGACGGAGAGCGGGGCCGAAGCCGCGACCCCGCAGGTCGCGCTGACGGGCGAGGCGCTCCTCGCCGAGGCGGAGGGCGCCCTCGCGGAGGGCGACGCGGCGCGGGCCGTCGCCCTCTTCGCCCGCTTCCTCGCCGGCGAGCCGGCGCCCGAGTCCGCCCGCCAGGCCTACCTCGGCCTCGCCCGCGGCCACGAGTCCCTGCGCGACTGCGCCGCGGCGATCCGCACCTACGACGGCTACGTCGAGCGCTTCCCCGAGGCCGGCGACCTCGTCGACATCTACGCCCGGCGCGGGGCCTGCAACGCCGAGCTCGAGCAGTGGGAGGCCTCGGCGGAGAGCTACCGCGAGGCCCGCGCCCGCGCCGAGGGGGCCCTCCCCAGCGTCCGCGTCGAGCTCGCGACCCGCGAGGGCTTCGCGCGCTTCCAGCTCAGCGACTTCGAGGGCGCGCAGAAGCTCCTAAAGGAGGCCGACGCGGTCTACCTCGCCGCCGAGGAGGCGGGCAGCGAGCGCTTCACCACCTACTACTTCGTCGGCATGGCCCGCTTCTACCTCGGGGCGATCCACCACCGGCGCTTCCGCGAGGTCGTGATCCGCCTCCCCGAGAAGACCATGGCCGAGGACTTCGCGCGCAAATTCGAGCTCCTGACCGAGGCGCAAGAGGCCTACAACTACACGATCAAGGCCAAGCACATGTTCTGGGTGTCGGCCGCCGGCTACCAGCTCGGCTCGCTCTTCGAGGAGTTCTACGACGCCCTCATGTACGCGCCGGTCCCCGAATGGCTCGACGACAAGCAGCGCCAGGTCTACTACGAGGAGCTGAAGGACCAGCTCCGGCCGGTGGTCAACAAGGCGATCTGGGTCTTCGAGAAGAACCTCGAGACGGCCCGCCGACTCGGCTACGAGAGCGACTTCATCGAGGCGACCGAGGAGAAGCTCGGCGAACTCCAGGGGATCCTCCTGGCCGGGGATACGAGCTGGGGCAAGCCCCACCCGCGCCTCGCGCCGGAGGCGAGGGGGGAGATCGCTACCGGTCCGACAGTGGCAGATCGCGGAGAAGAGCCTCCGGCGGCCGATCGGAAGCTCTTTGTGCCCGAACCGACCCCGCTCTGAGCGGGGAGGTGTGAGATCAGCCACGCCCGGAGGGGTCGTTTCTCTGTTGATCCACGCCCTCCAGAGGGCCTAGCCGCGCTTGACACCCTCGGCGAAGCGGGTTTATACAGCGCGTCCACAGCCGGAGCAGGGCTCCGAGCGCAATTTAGACCCTCACCTAACCCTCACCACAACCCCAAGAGCGCCCAAGCGCTGGGTGCGCGAACCGCTGGCGTAGCTCAATTGGTAGAGCTCCTGATTTGTAATCAGGTGGTTGCGGGTTCGAGTCCCATCGCCAGCTCAACGCCTTCACTGACAAGACCAAACCTCCACGGATGGGTGCCCGAGTCGGCCAAAGGGAGCGGACTGTAAATCCGCCGCGTTATCGCTTCGAAGGTTCGAATCCTTCCCCATCCATTACCTCGCGGGAGTAGCTCAGTTGGTAGAGCGTCAGCCTTCCAAGCTGAATGTCGCAGGTTCGAACCCGGTCTCCCGCTCTCACCCGACCCCGACCAGGTAGCAACGGTCACGAATTTCAGGGACGAGAGTCCGCCCAGGTA
>JAGQIT010001212.1:0-5659 GCA_020431135.1 Myxococcales bacterium
CGGTGCTCGACGACGACGGCTTCGTCCTCACCGAGAGCTCGGCGATCCTCAAGTACCTCGCCGAGAAGACCGGCTCAGAGCTCTACCCGAGCGAGCTCCAGGCGCGCGCGCGCGTCAACGAGGTGATGGACTGGTTCAACACCGGCTTCTACCGCGAGCTCGCCTACCACGTCGTCTACCCGCAGGTCTTCCCGCACCACAAGCGCCCCGACGACGCCGTCCAGCAGGGGACGCTCGACTGGGGGGTCAAGCAGTCGGGCTTCTTCCTCGACGTCCTCGACAGGCACATCCTCGGCGACCGGCCCTTCGTCGCCGGCGACGACAAGACGATCGCCGACCACTTCGGCGCGGCGCTGCTGAGCTCGGCGCGCCTCATCGGCCAGCCCTTCGACGCCTACCCCAACGTCGCCCGGTGGTTCGCGGCGATGCGCGCGCTGCCGTGCTGGGCCGAGGTCAACCAGGTCTTCGACGGCTTCGTCGGCTCGCTCAGCGAGCGGCGCTTCGTCTGCGTCTAGACGCTCGCGCCCTCAGGGCCGCGCCGCGTCGCCGGCGAGCCGCCACACCCGGCGCAGCGTCGCGGCCAGCTCCTCGATCGTCACCGGCTTGGCGATGAAGTCGTCCATGCCGGCGGCGATGCAGCGGTCGCGGTCCCCCTCCATCGCGTTCGCGGTCAGGGCGACGATCGGCGTCGTCGCGGCGGCGCCGTCGAGCTCACGGATCGCCGCCGTCGCCGCGAGGCCGTCGAGCACGGGCATCCGGCAGTCCATCATGATCGCGTCGTAGGGGCCCTCCCTCACGCGCTCGACCGCGGCGGCGCCGTCGGTCACCGCGTCGACGACGCAGCCGAGGCGCTCGAGCATCGTGATGACGATCAGGCGGTTGACCGGCTCGTCCTCAGCGACCAGCACACAGCGGCCGACGAAGGGCGAGCCGTCGGTGATCGTCCGCGGCGCGGGCGCCTCCGCGGGTCGCGCGGCGACGTCGATCGGCAGCGGGACCTCGAGCCAGAAGGTCGAGCCGACGCCCACATGGCTGACGCAGCCGGTCGTTCCGCCCATGCGCAGGGCGAGCTCGCGCGAGATCGACAGGCCGAGCCCGGTCCCGCGCGGCGCGTCGCCGGCGGCGTCGGCGAGCTGCTCGAAGGGCTGGAAGAGGCGGTCGAGGTCGCGGGGGGCGATCCCCGGGCCGCGGTCGGCGACGGCGACGCGGACGAGCACGCGCCGGCCCTCGCGGCGCGCCGACAGCTCGAGGTCGATAGCCCCCCTCGGCGTGAACTTGATCGCGTTGTCGACGAAGTTGAGGACGATCTGACGCATGCGGAGCGGATCGCCGCTCACCCGCAGGTCGCCGATCCACTCGATCCGCTCGCGCAGCGTGAGCCCGGCCTGGCGGGCGCGCGGGCGCATGAGGTCGGCGATCTCGGCGATCATCGACGGCGGCGAGAAGGGGGTCTCCTCGAGGACCATCTTCCCGGCCTCGATCTTCGACAGGTCGAGGATCTGGTTGAGGACGTTGAGGAGCGCGAGCCCAGAGGCCTTGATCGTCGCCAGCTGCTCGCGGACGCCGGCCCCCGCCGGCTCGCCGAGGAGGATGTCGACCATGCCGATCACGCCGTTCATCGGCGTGCGCAGCTCGTGGCTCATCGTCGCCAGGAAGGTGCTCTTCGCCCGGCTCGCCGCCTCGGCGCGCTCGGCCGCGGCCTTGAGCTCGACGTACACCCGGTCGCGCTCGAGCTCATAGCCGAGCCATTGGGCGAAGAGCTGGACGAGGTCGAGCTCGCGCGCGCTGAACGGGCGGCGATCGGGGCGACCGGCGAACATGAGCGCGCCGAAGGGCCGGCCAGAGGTCGGGATGGCCGCGCCGACGGTCGCCTGGGAGTCGAGGTAGCGCCTCTGCGTCGAGCGGACGCGGCTCCGCAGGCGCGCGTCGATGATGAGCGGCGAGCTGTGGCCGATGATCGCCTCGGTGAACGACCCGTCGAGCGGGCCGCGCTGACCCGGCGCGAGCGGGCCCCGGGCGTCGCCGTAGACGTACTCGATGACCACCTCGTCGCGGTCGACGCGGCTGAGGACGACGACGTCGAGCCGGAGGTAGTCCGCGCAGAGCTCGAGGATGCGGTCGATCTTGGCGTCGAGCGGGCGCTCGGAGTCGGCGCTGAGCCGGTGGAGCTCGCGCAGCAGGCGGTCCTGCGCCTCGATCTCGCGGACCAGGCGGCGGCGCTCGCCGACCTCCTCGAAGAGGATCGTCGTCATCTCGTCGACGCTGGCGACGCGGAGCGCGAAGCAGCGGGTCTTGCCGTCGGCGCAGGCGAGCGTGAGCTCCGGCGCCTGGAGGTCGTCGATGTCCCCGGCGAGGGCCGTCCGCCACGTCGCCGCGGCCTCGGCCCGCGCCGCGGGGTCCTCGATCATCAGCGCGAGCCAGGCGTCGCCGGCGAAGGCGGCCGGCGGCCAGCCGATGGTCGCGGCGAAGCGCTGGTTGCCGCGCAGCTCGCCGTCGGCCGTGATCACGAGCGTCGCCAGGGGGAGCACGTTGAAGACCCGGTGGAAGTGCTCGTCGCTGCGGCGGCGGGCCTCCTCGGCGCGGCGCTGGGCGGTGACGTCCTGGAAGGTGCCGAAGATCCGGACGACCTCGTCGCCGTCGCGCTCGACGTCGCCGAGGACGCGGATGTAGCGGCGGCGGCCCTTCGCGGTGACGAAGGGGAGCTCGCTGTCCCAGCTGTCGCCGGTGCGGATCGCGTGCTCCATGAGCGCCATCGCCGTCGCCCGGGCCTGCGGCGGGTAGAACTCGAGCGCCGTCTCGAGGTCGATCGGCTGGCCGAGCGGGACCTCGTGGATCCGGTAGACCTCGTCGGACCAGAGGATCCGCTGCGTCGCTACGTCGAGCTCCCAGCCGCCGATCTGCGCGAGCCGTCCGGTCTCGCCGAGGAGCCGCTCCATCCGCACCTTGTCGGTGACGTCCTGGGCGACGCAGTAGTGGCGGCCGACCTCGAGGTCGGTGTGCGTGTGCCACGTCAGCCAGACGTAGGAGCCGTCGCCGCGTCGGTAGCGGTTGTGGAAGCCGGCGAAGGGCTCGCCGCCCTCGAGGACGCGCTTGGCCTCGACGATGGTGGCCTCGACGTCATCGCTGTGGACGAACTCGAGGTAGCTGTGGCCGATGAGCTCGTCGCGCGCGTGCCCGAGGGTCGCGCACCAGGCGTCGTTGACCTCGACGAAGCGGCCCTCGAGGTCGAATTGGGCGATCAGGGCCGGGCTCGTCTCGAAGAGGCGGCGGAAGTGCTCGAGGTCGTGGGACAGGGCGCGGCGCGACGGTTGCTCGCGCGAACTGCTCATCGACGACACGCCACCCTTGGCCAACACCCACCCCCTACAGAGGTAGACTATCACGGCGGGGGAGCGGCGCTCGAGCGCCGGAGGCCCGCGCCCTGTCATGTGGAAGTGACACGACGCGGGCCACGACGCCGACCCCCCCATGTCACAAGGGACAGGGTAGTGGAGACCCCGCGGGCGGTGGCGAGCGAGGCTCGCGGGCGTCGTCTCACGCCGCGCACCGACGCACAGCGTACGCTGTTCAGGTCCGCGGCTCGCCAGCCCTGCAGGCCTCCGCGCGGGTCGACCCGGCGGCGACGCGCTGCGAAGGGGTCCGCCCCCCCGGCGCGTCGACAGCCGCTGCGCGGATGATCGCAGCGCGGGACCACGCGCCGAGCCGCGGCCGGCTACTCCCGATGGAGTCACCGGCCAGCGGTCGCAGCGGCCTAGAGCCGCAGCTTCTCGAGGGCGAGGAGGAGCGCGCTCGGGTTGTAGGGCTTCTGCAAGAAGGAGGTCCTCGGCCCGCCCGCCAGATCCTGCGCGAGGGTCTCGTGGCTGTAGCCGCTCGTGATCAGCACGGGGATCGCCGGGTCGAGCTCGCGGATCGCGTCGAGCGCCTCGCGGCCGCTGACAAGCGGCATCGTCAGGTCGAGGACCACCGCGACGAGCTCGCCTCGGTGCTCGCGGAAGCGGTCGATCGCCTCGCGGCCGTCGTGGGCCTCGAGCACGGCGTAGCCCTCGCGCTGGAGCACGCGCCGCGTGACGGCGCGGACGATCGCCTCGTCGTCGGCGACGAGGATCGTCCCGGTGCGCTGGCGCGACGCCGCGTCGACCTTCGGCGGCGGAGGCGGCGGCGGCGGCTCGTGGCTCGCCGGCACGAGGATCGTGAACCGCGAGCCGCGGCCGAGGGCGCTGTCGACCATGATCGCCCCGCGGTGGCTGCTGACGATCCCGAGGACGACCGCGAGGCCGAGGCCGCGGCCGTTCGTCTTCGTCGAGTAGAAGGGATCGAAGAGGTGGTCCTTCGTCGCCGAGTCCATGCCGGCGCCGTCGTCGGCGACGGTGAAGGTGACGTAGTCGCCGTCCTCGAGGCGCTCGCCGAAGATGTGATCGCTGGTGTCGTAGTCGGGGAGCGTCGCGCGGCCGGTGGCGACGGTGACGGTGCCGTGGCGGTCCTCGACGGCGTCGGCGGCGTTCGTGATCAGGTTCATCACCACCCGCCGGAGCTGGGTCGCGTCGCCGAGGGCGGTCGGCCCCGCCGGGTCGAGGTCGACCTCGATCGTCGAGCGCTCGGCGAGGCTCCGGCGCAGGAGATGGACCATCTCCTCGACGAGGCCGTTGAGATCGACGGAGTCGCTGGCGACGGTCGCCCGCCCGGAGTAGGCGAGCATCTCGTTGGCGAGCTCGGCGGCCCGCGTCGCCGCGTCGCGGATGTCCTCGATGAGCGGCCGCAGCGGCGCCTCCTCCGGGAGCTCCATCAGCGCGAGGCCGGCGTTGCCGAGGATCCCGACGAGGAGGTTGTTGAAGTCGTGGGCGATGCCGCCGGCGAGGAGGCCCATGCTCTCGAGCTTCTGGGCCTGGCGGAGCTGGGCCTCGAGGCGGTGGGCCTTGACCTCCTGCTCGTAGTGCTCGTGGGCCTCGATCGCCAGGCCGACGAAGTCGGCGAAGGTGCCGGAGAGGTTCTCCTCGTGCGAGGTCCAGCGCCGCGGCGCGCCGCGGTGCTCGTTGCAGACGACGCCGATCATCTGCCCGCGGATGCGGATCGGCGCGTCGAGCATCGCGTGGATGCCGAGCGGGCTGAGGTAGTCCGCGGTGAACGTGGAGGTGCGGGCGTCGGTGCGGGCGTCGTGCGCAGCGATCGCCCGCTCGCTCTCGAGGGCCTCGAAGTAGGCCGGCGCGTCCCTGGCGAGGATGCGCAGCCCGGCCGAGTGGCGGCCGTACTCGGCCTCGTAGAGATCGAGGCAGGTGATCATCGTCCGCTTGTCGTCGTAGAGCCACACCCCGGTGCGGGCGACCCCCAGGGTCCGCGCCGCGGCCTCGGTGATCTGGCGCAGGGTCTTGCTCAGGTCGCCGCGCGACGTGCCGATCTGCTTGGCGAGCTCGACGAGAACCCTGGTCTGCTCCCGGCTACCCTCCGGATGAAGATGGTCTGGGTCGCCGTCGCGCATCGCGCTGTTCAGCTTAGCCCCCACGGCTGGGCTGAGAAAAGCGCTACGGCGGCGCTCTCCCGCCCATCACAGCGTTCCGCGTGACAAGCGCGCGCAGACCTCCGCAGGCGAGAACGACGAAGCCCCGGAGGTCCGGGGCTCGTCTTCTCGTCTTCTAGCGGGAAACGGGGTTCGAACCCGCGACAT
>JAGQIT010001212.1:5681-6057 GCA_020431135.1 Myxococcales bacterium
TACCAACTGAGTTATTCCCGCGTAGGCCGGATCGTCTAGCACGGCCCTCGGCGACCACGCAAGCGTCTCTCGGGGCCGACGCAGAACGCCGCCCGCCAGCCTTTCGCGCCATAATTGGTCGACGCGCGAGCGGGTCGCGCGAGGACCGCGAAGGGCGGAGGATGGCGCTTCCCGCGGGCGCTGTGGCACAGTCGCGCGGCGTTGACCGCAGCGATGAAGGCTGATCTCCGCGCAGAGGTCCTCACCCGCCGGGCCAAGCTCACGCCGGAGGTGATCGCCGCCCGCTCGGCGGCGCTGACCCGCCGGCTCCTCGAGTTCCCCGCGTGGCGTCGAGCCCGGGGCGTCGCCGCCTTCGTCGGCGTCGGCGGCGAGCCCG
>JAGQIT010001213.1 GCA_020431135.1 Myxococcales bacterium
GCGGGCGAGCTCGCCGAGCAGCTCCCCCCTGCCCGCTTCCTCGAGTTCGATCTCGATCGCGATCAGCAGCGCCTCGCCGAGGCCGGCTACAGCTCGCGGCTCATCCCGCTCTTCGTGATCCCCGACGCCGACGGCCGCGCGAGCGCCGAGCGGATGGAGGGCGGCGTCAAGGGCCCCCGCGCGGTCGCCAACCTCGTCGGTCGCTTGCAGCCGCTCCTCGTCGATCGCGGCGCCCGCTGAGGCTCACAGCCTCACTCGGGCTTCGGCGCCGGCTGACCGATGACCTCGAGGGTGAGGAAGACGAGCGCGATCCACAGGACGTTGGCGAGGAGGAGATGGATGATCTGCATCCACCCCGGCGCCGACAGGAGGATGTTGACGACGCCGGCCGTGACCTGGGCGAGCACCGAGGCCGCCGTGACCTTGGCCCAGCGGCGGACGCTCGCCGACGGCCGCCGATCCGCGACCGCCTGGCTGACGACGAGGATGAAGAGGCCGATGCCGACCGAGAGCACCGGGTGCATGACCCGCAGGCGCTGGAGGAAGTGGGCGGTCGGCGACTGATCGGCGCCGATCCGCTCGAGGAAGGCCCCCGTCGTGTCGACCGGGAAGAGGGTGTCGCCGAGGGCCGTCACCGCGCCGGTGACCCCGACGAGGAGGAGGCCGACGAGGGCCGCGCCGAGGAGCCAGCTCAGGCGCCCCTGCGGGTGGCGCTCGGTCGCCGGCCGCCGACCTGCCCAACAGGTCAGGGCGACGCCGCCGGTGAGGAGCGAGGTGTTGATCAGGTGGATCGCCATCCACACGGCGCGGTCGATCGAGTCGTTGTCGGCGACGAGCCCGAGGAGGACGAGGCGGGCGCCGACGAGGGCCTCGGAGATCGTGAAGATGAGGGCCATCACCGCGCCCTTGCGCGCCCAGTGGCGCCTGGGGAAGACGCGGAAGGCGGCGATCACGAGGCCGAGGATGACGATCCCGTAGACCCCCGAGCTGAGGCGGTGGGAGAACTCGATCACCGTCTCCATCGTCGGCGTCCGCGGCACGACCTCGCCGTGGCAGGTCGGCCAGTGCTGGCCGCAGCCCGCGCCCGAGCCGGTGATCCGCACCCAGGCGCCGAAGAGAACGACGAGGATCGTGTAGACGAGGCTCGCCCAGGCGAGCTTGGGGAAGAATCGCGAGACGGGGCGGCTGGCGTCGGACACGGGACCTCGGCGCGCGCAGGCGCGTGCTGGCCCCACTGATACGACCTTTCCGCGGCGACGGCCACACCTGCGACCGCGACGCCGCCGCGGCCGCCTGGCTCGCCTGCCCTGGCCCGTCGGTCCGCGCACGCCGTCGTTCTCCGCGAACGCGGGTCAGGGCCCCGCGTCGTGTCGAAGCGACTCCTAGCCGGCGTCTGCGGAGTAGACAGCCTGGACCTCGAGGCGGCGCTCGAGCTCGGCGCGGACCTCCGGGTGGCGACGCAGCGGCGGGTCCTCGTCGAGGAGGCGCTGGGCGGCGTCGCGGGCGGCGACCAGCAGGCGCGTGCCCTCGCCGGCGAAGCCGTAGTAGCGCAGGCGCGGGACCCCCGACTGACGGGTGCCGAAGATCTCGCC
>JAGQIT010001214.1 GCA_020431135.1 Myxococcales bacterium
CTTGTCGTAGAACTCGGAGTCCTCGAAGTGGATGAGATCGAGGGTCAGCGCCTTCTCGAGGATCATGACGTTGACCCGGTTGCCGAGGAGGGCGCGGAGCAGCGACTGGCAGATCGAGATCCCGCGCTGGACCCCGACGAGGACGACGACGAGGCCGGCCTCGATGATCACCCAGCGCAGCGCCTGCCACGGGTCGTGGGTGCTGGCCGCGGCGTCGACGACCGCGTCGACGATCCAGCGGCCGACGTAGGCGGTGAACGCCGGGATCACGCCAGCGACCAGGGTCAGGAGCGCGAGGAGGATCGTCAGCTTGCGCGACGTCGTCCAGACCAGGCCGATCGCCCGCCGGCTGTAGCGGAAGACGCCGAAGAAGGCGCGGAGATCGAGGGCGCTGTCCTCTGGCGCGCCGCCGAGGTTGCGGCCGTGTGGGGACTCTCGTTTGCGGGCCGCCATCGCGCGGACGGAGGATCGCACGCGGCCGATCGCCGGACAACCCCGCGCCCGCCCCCGCGAGAACAGGCGCCGAGGCGCGAGCTAGCCGGGCTCCGCGGGGATCCGCCCGTCGAGGATCGCCGCCATCGCCGGCGCCGAGAACGGGCACGCGAGGAGGCTGGCGTCGCCCTGACGCGAGCGGAAGTAGGCGAAGATGTAGCGCATCCGATCGCTGAGCGACGACCAGTCCTCGGCGCCGGTGCCCTGGGCCTCCGCTGCGGCGAGATGCAGGCGCACGAGCAGCGGGCCAAACCATCCCTCGATCCGATCGTCGAGGTCGAGCTCGTCGTAGGCGCCGAGCTTGCGCGCGAGGGCGACGAGGTCGGGGTTGTCGAGGTGATCGAGGTGGCGGGTCCACAGCGCCCCGCTCGCGCCGGCCTTGAGATCACCGCCGAGGCGGAGGACCTGCCCGGGGAGCTCCATCGTCATCATCAGCTCGGTGACGACGCGGCGGACGAGGGCGACCGCGCGCTCGGCCCCTGGCGCCTCCGCGGCCCTCGCCGCGCGCAGGAGGTCGAGCGCCGGCCCGCTGAGGGCGTTGGCGATGTAGGGCTGGAGGCGGATCTGCTCGTGGAAGCCGGCCTTGGCGTTGCCCATGAGGACGAGCTCGGCGCGACGGTTCGGATCGCCCTCGTGGAGGGCGTCGAAGAGGTGGGTCATCGACTCGCGCAGGAGGGCCTCGCCGCCCGTCTTCTCGATCACCAGCGCCCCGTCGGGGCCGACCGTCACGCGATCCGGCTGGGCCTCGCCGTCGCTGAAGCCGGCGACGAAGTCGGCGAGCGCCGCGGGGGTGCGCGCGGCCGGATCCGCGAAGCGCTCGATGAACGCGGCGAAGGCCCTGCCGAGGTCGTCGAAGACGATCGTGTTGCCGCCGGTGACGAAGCGCGAGACGCCGTCGGCGATCGCGTCGATGGTGGCGATGAGCCCCTCGTCGCCACCGGGCAGCGCCGCCAGGAGCTCGCCGAGCACGCCGCGCGCCGGCAGCGAGCCGTCGAGGAGCGGCCGCAGCGTCCGCGGGATGAACTCCTTGCGGATGAAGGTGCCGGCCTGACGCGAGGCCCAGGTCGCGAAGATCGGCCAGGTGAAGTCCGTGCGCCCGAAGATCTCGGCCATCCCGAGGGTCAGGCGGTGGTATCCGGCCGTGATCCGGAGGTTGCGCAGGATCGGATCCTCAACGCGGAGGATCGCCTCAGCCTCGGAGACGGTCAGCGGGATCATCGGCTCGAGTGTAGCGGGGCGCCCGCACGAGGGCGCCCGCAACCTCGTCCGCGCGGCGCCGCTCGCCCGCGTCCGCGCCGGGCCGCTGCGCCGTGCGGGGCGGATCCCCTCCTCTTCACTGTCCAGCAGGACAGCTCACCCCGGGCAGTAGGCCTCGAGCTCGACGCACTTCTGGACGGCCCACGGCGGCAGGTAGCCCTTCGGCAGCCCCGGACCGGCGAGCGGCTCGGGGAAGCCGAAGACGCAGCCAAGGAGCGACTCGGTCGTCGACTCGGCGAGGCAGGCGTCGAAGAACTCGGGCTCGACGAGCTCGATCATCCCCGTACGCCCGACGCGCCCGGAGGTCGCGCAGCTCTCGCAGGGGACCTCCCACTGCATCGTCACGCGGCCGCCGCCGGCGAAGACCTCCATCACCGTGCCCTTGCCGTCGCTCATGTCGCCCCAGGCGATCTCGTAGCGGGCGCTCTCGCCGTTGCGCAGCGACTTGAGGAGGCAGGTCGCGGCGTCCTCGTCGTCGAGCGTGTCGAGGACGGCCGGGTCCTCGGCGCCGTAGCCCCAGACGCGGCCGCAGGGGCTCGGGAGCTCGCAGTCGAGCTTGGGGTACGCGCAGCCGGCGAAGATCTCAAAGCAGCGCTCGGGCTCGACCTTCGACCCGCACTCGTCGCAGGTGAAGTCCCAGCTCTGGACGCAGCGGACGACGTCGCACGGGGGGAGCCCCTCGGGGGCGCAGGCGTCGAAGTCCGAGGTCGTGCCTGAGGTCGCGCCCGAGGTCGTCGTCCCCCAGCCGCCGGTCGTGTCCCAGGTGCCCCAGCCCGTCGTGGCATCGGTGCCCCAGCCGCCGGTGGTGCCCCAACCGCCGGTCGTCCCCCAGTCCGTCCCGCCGCCGTTGTTCGTGGCGTTGCTCGCCGAGCTCTCGGTGCCGTCGAAGCGGCGCCCCTCGTCGTCGACGCAGGCGCCGAGGCTGACGCCGACGCAGAGGCCGAGGAGCGCAGGGAGACGGCGCGCTGAGGAGCGCGCGCGGAGAGACGTGGGCGAGGGGCGAAGTGAGGTCATGGGCATCGCACCTCCCTCATCCCCGGCACCGCGACGAATCATCACCGCCGCGACGAGCCCGCCGAAGGGCGCGCGAACGCACCTTCGAGCCCCGCTGATAATTCCTCGAGGATCCGGAGATTGCCTAGGTATGGGCACGACGACGCACTCCTTCGGCGAGCTGGCCCCGCGCTCCCCGGCCCTGCGCCGGCCGCCGGCGCGCGCGAGCGAGCGCTTCGCGGCGCTCTACGACGCCCACTTCGACTTCGTCTGGCGCGTGCTCCGACGCCAGGGGATCTACGGCGCGGCCACCGAGGACGCCGCCCAAGAGGTCT
>JAGQIT010001215.1 GCA_020431135.1 Myxococcales bacterium
CGCTGGCTGATGAGCGACGACATCATCGCGGCGCTGCGCGGCGCCCTCGACCGGATCACGCGGATCCCCGGCACGGGCCTCGAGGACTACGAGCGGACGCTGCGCGAGCTGAGCCGCGAGGGCGTCGACGTCCCCCGCCACCTGATGTCGACGATCGCCGAGTTCAGCGACGCCTACGGCGGCCCGTAGGAGGTCATTTCACACGTCGGTGTGGGGTCTCGCGCGACCCATCAGCGCGGTCGTCTCGCGGGGCTGGGCTCGGATGACGCGGCGGAGCTCCGCCTCGAGCGCCGGGCGCTTCGGCGGCTTGCGGAGGACCCCGTCGAAGGCCGGCGAGCGGGCGAGGGCGGTCGCCTTGTCGCCGGAGTGACCCGTGAGGGCGAGGACGGGGAGCCGCCGCCCGCCGCCCGCGGTGGCGAGGGCCTCGCTGACCGCGAGGCCGCCGCCGCCGGGCATCTCGATATCGACGATGACGAGGTCGAAGTCTGAGGTCGTGAGGGCGTCGATCGCCGCCGACGCGTCGTCGGCCGCGACGACCCGGTGACCGCACTCCTCGAGGAGCACACGGAGGATGAGGCGGCTGATCGGATCGTCGTCGGCGATCAGGACGGCGAGGCGCGGGGCCGTCGGGGGCTCCGACGGGGGCGCCTCGGGCGGGCCCGCGAGCGCGCGCAAGGGGAGGGTGATCGTGAAGGTGGTGCCGACGTCGGGGGCGCTCTCGACCTCGACCTCGCCGCCGTGGCCGCGGACGATCCGCTGGACGATCGCCAGGCCGAGGCCGGTGGTGCGCTCGCCTTTGGTCCCCGGGCGGCCGGCGCGGAAGGGCTGGAAGAGCTCGCGGAGGTGCGCCTCGTCCATGCCGATCCCGCGGTCGGCGACGGCGATTGTCGCCGCCCCGGCCTCGCAGCGCAGGCGCACCTCGATCGCCGAGCCAGGGTGGGAGAACTTCACCGCGTTGCTCAGGAGGTTGTCGAGCGCCTGGGTGATCTTGTGCGGGTCGAGGGCGGCGACGCGCGGGCCGTCGCAGTCGCGGCGGTAGTCGATGCGGACGTCCTTGTCGGCCGCGAGCTCACGCGCGAGGCGGATCGCGCGGCCGACGAGCTCCGGGAGGTCCGTCGCCTCGAGCGCGAGGCGGAGCGTCCCGGTCTCGAGGGTCGTGAGGCTGAGGAGATCCTCGACGAGCGCGAGCATGTGCTCGCTCGAGTCGCGCAGGTGCCCCAGCATCTCGATCTGGCGCGGGGCGAGCGAGCGCTCGGCGTCGCGGAGGAGATGCTGCGAGAGGCTGAGGACCGCCGCCATCGGGTTGCGGAGGTCGTGCGCGGCCATCCCGAGGAGCTCGTTCTTCTCGCGGTTGAGCTGCTCGAGGCGGGCGTTTCGCCGGGCGAGCTCGCGTTGGACGGTCGCCAGCTCGCTGTTGAGCCGGCTCATCTCGTTGTACAGCTCGTCGGTCGGCGGCGGCCGCCGGCTCAGCTCCTTGAGCGCGTCGCGGAGGCGGTTGGTCTGCTCGTTGTTGAGGCGGGTGAGCTC
>JAGQIT010001216.1 GCA_020431135.1 Myxococcales bacterium
GCCCATCACATCACCGATCGCAACGCGATGCCGAACGGCGGCTACGTCGCGGAGAATGGGATCGCCCTGTGCCCCGCGTGCCACGAGAAGGCCGAGCGCTTCCACGCCACGGGCCACGCGCTCGCCGGCTTCCACCCCGACGACCTCTATCGGATCGTCGGCTCGTCCCGCGAGAAGGCGGAGCGAGCGAGCCGCCGCCTCGGGTGAGTCGGTCGCGTCGTTGAGCTCTCCGCGACCTCGACCTCCTCACGCGACGCCAGGGTCCGCGACCACCTCGAGCGCGCCGCGGAGCGCCACAGCGTCACCGAGGGAGTCGTTCACGACACCCCGCGACGCGGTGAAGGTCGCGTCGGGCACCGCACCGCTGGCGGGACGTCTCTGTCCGAACAGACAGCGAGACCATCTGCGCGGGCCTCGCCCTACTCGCTGTCACCGGCGCCCTCTCGCGCTGGCGGCTCGAGCTCTCCAGGACAGATGCCGCCCGCCTCAACCCACGCCCGGAAGGCCGCCACGAAGCCCGCGTGGCTGATCGGCGGCGCGGTGCGATCGCCTCCGGGGCTCCAGCCCCAGAGAACCAGCGGGTCCTCGGCGATGTGCTCGTGGAGCTCCGCGAGGCTGCGCTGGCCGTTCTGGGCCGGATCGCGCAGCTGGCGGCAGAGCGCGGTGACGCTGCGGTTCTGGAAGATCATCGGCGTGTCGGCGGGCGGCAGCCCCCAGTGCGGGGCGCCAGGCGGTCCACCGAAGACCTTGCTGTTGTGCTCCGCGTGGCAGGTGCTGCACGGCAGGCCGGCGCCGGCGCTCGCGCGGCTGATGTTCATCGCGTGGAGGCCCCCGCCGCGGGCGAGCGGTCGGTCGCCGTCGGGGTGGCAGTTCACGCAGCGCGGGGAGGTCAGGACCTGGTGGATCGGGGCGAAGAGCGAGCTCACCTCCGTCGGCGTCGGCGCGAGCGCGGCCGCGGACTCCAGCAGGGGGACCGCGGCTCCGATATCGGGGCTCGCTTCGCCCATCGGATCGGGGTCGTCGCCGACCCAGCCGAGCATCACGCCGATGGCGATGGTGACGACGAGCAGCAGACCGAAGGCGACGACGCCGATCCACTCGATGGTTGTCAGAGAGATCCGACCGACGCGCCTCATGTCCATGATGCGTGCTCCTGCCTAGCTCTTCGCCGCGGCCGTTCGCCGCTCGTACTCCGCCTGCAGCGGCATCCGTCGCAGGCGCTCGCCGGTCAGCGCGAAGACGGCGTTGGCGAGCGCGCCGGCGAGCGGCGCGACCGCGGGCTCGCCGACGCCTCCGGGCTCAGGGGATCCCTCGAGCAGCTTGGTGACGATCCGCGGGGTCTCGTGGATCCGCATCATCCGGTAGGTGTCGAAGTTCTGCTGCTGCACGAGGCCCCTCTCGACGGTGATCTCGCCCCAGAGCGCAGCGCTGAGCGCGAAGATCACGCTGCCCTCGATCTGCGACTCGACGAGATCAGGGTTGACCGCGAGGCCGCAGTCGAGCGCCGCGTAGACCGTGTCGACGACGATCTGGCCGTCGTCGATCCGCGCCTCGACGACCTCGGCGCAGAAGCTGCCGAAGGCCTCGCAGACGGCGATCCCGCGGGCGGTGCCCTCGGGGAGCGCGCGCGTGCCCCAGCCGCTGAGCTCGACGACCGCGTCGAGCACCGCGAGCCATCGCGGCCGCTCCGCGAGCATCTTCCGCCGGAACGCGTAGGGGTCCTGCTCGGCCGCGTGGGCGAGCTCGTCGACGAAGCTCTCGACGACGAACGTGTTGATCGAGAAGCCGACCGAGCGCCACCAGCTCACGCTGACGGGCGCCTTGAAGGGCATGTAGGTGACCCGGCGGTTGGCGATCGCGTAGCCGTGGTTGGTCGCGCCCTCGGTCGCGATGATGTCGGCGAGGACCGCGTTGCTGCCGATCAGGCGCGTGGCGTTGCGCGAGAGCCAGTGGCGCAGGCGCGGCGGGATCGCGTTGGGGAAGATCCCGCCGAGGCCGATCTCGGCCATGATCGACTGCGACACGGTGTCGAAGCCGAGGGCCTGGACCGTGCCCGCGTCGTCCATGCGAGCGTAGATCTTCGCCCACGCCTGCGGTCGGTAGCGGCCCGACTTCATGTCGTCCTCGCGCGTCCAGATCACCTGGACCGGGCGGCCGACGGCCTTCGACAGCCAGACCGCGTCGAGGACGGCTTCGGGGTGCGAGCGCCGGCCGAACGCGCCGCCGAGGAACGGCGTGTGCACGAGGACCCGACCGCGCTCGAGGCCGAGGACGTGGGCGACCGCCTCCTGGAGCATCGTCGGCGACTGGTTCCCCGACCAGATCTCGCAGCCCTCGTCGGTGACGTGGGCGACCGCGTTGAGCGGCTCCATCGGCGCGTGGGCGAGGTAGGGGGCCTCGTAGACGGCCTCGTGATAGGCGCCGGTCGCCGCGTCGACGTCCCCCTCGTCGACGGCCGCGCGCGCCCGCTCCCGCGGGCTCGCGGCCATCTCGCGGCGCAGGCTCTCGGTCGAGAAGTCGGGCATGTCGCCCGCCGACCACTCGACCTCGACGAGCCGCGCGGCGCGGAGCGCCTGCCAGTAGCGCTCGGCGACAACTCCGACGCCGCGCTCGGTGACCACGACGTCGACGATCCCCGGCTGCCTCTTCGCCTCTTCGGCGTCGATGGTGACGACCGTCGCGCCCGCGCGCGGCGGGTGGAGCATCGCGGCCTTGGCCATGTTCGGCACGCTGACGTCGATGCCAAAGACGGCGGCGCCCGTGACCTTGGCGCGGCTGTCGACCCGGCGCGCGGAGGTGCCGACGACGCGGAATTGCTCGCGGCTCTTGATCGTCGGCTCCTGCGGGACCGGGAGCGCCTGCGCCTCCGCGACGAGCTCGCCGTAGCTCGCCGAGCGCGAGCCCGCGTCGTCGACGACGCGGCCGTTCTCGGCGCGGAGCGTGCCCTCGCCGACGCCCCACCGCTTCGCGGCGGCGCTGACGAGCATCATCCGCGCGGCCGCGGCGACCTGGCGCATCGGCACGAACCCCTGGACGATCCCGGCGGAGCCGCCGGTCCCCATCG
>JAGQIT010001217.1 GCA_020431135.1 Myxococcales bacterium
GGCTCGGGCTTCGGCGGCTCGGGCTTGGGCGGCTCGGGCTTCGCCTCCTCGGCCTCGGCGTCGCCGCCGAGGAAGAGGAGCGCGCCGAAGCCGATGAGGGTCGCCACCGCGAGCCCGCCGCCGACGTAGAGGCCCGCGTTGCTCTTCTTCTTCGCGGCCACGCCCTAGACCTCCTCGGCCCCGCCGAAGCGCACGCGGGCGAGGACCGCCTGCGCGAGGGTGAGGAGGAGCTCCTGCCCCTCGGCCTCTTCGAAGACGGGCTTGAGGGCGTCGCCGAGCTCGTCGCCGAGGTCGCGGACGATCTCCTTCACGGCCTTGAGCTCCGCCTCGGTCCCTTCGAACTCGATCCCGCCGATCTTCAGCTTCATGGTCTGCTCCGTCTGGTCTCGCGGATAGGTCGGGGCCCCTGTCGGCCGGGCCCCCCTGCGCCCCGCGGCCGTGTGTCGGCGCGCGGATCCGTGTGGGTGGGGTAGGGAGCGGCCTACGCCGAGTTGACGGAGACCCAGTTGTTCGGCGTCGCGGTCGACGTGTCGCGGTAGAGGACCGTCCGCCCGCCGGCGACGACCGGCACCGCCGAGTTGACCCGGTTGATCAGCTCGGCGCCCGGCGGCGCGACGTTGACGTCGTTGGTGCCGCTGTTGTGGAGGACGATCTTCGACTGGCGCCCGCACTTCGCCCACGCGGGCAGCGTGAGCGACTGCCTGGCGACGCCGGCGAAGTTGACGTGCAGGGTGCCGGAGAAGGCCGTGAGCACCGTCGAGACCGAGAGGTCGAGCGCCGTCGGCTCGCCCTGGTCGAAGCCGCCGACCATCGCCCAGCCCTTGCCCTCGCCGAGGCCGACGAGGATCGCCGGCTGCCCGGCGAAGTAGCGCCGGCTGGCGTTGACGCCGTTGATCGTGTCGGTGCCGTCGGGCGTGACCTCCTGGGTGTCGGCGAGGCCCGTGGCGACGAGGACGAAGCCCGCCCCCTCGCGCTCGTCGGCGAGGCCCGGGAGATCGAGGTTCGCCGAGGCCGCCGCGGCCTGGAGGACGTTGCGGAGGCCCTCGACGCCGGCCCCGAGGGTGACGCCCGCGTTGAGCTCGAGCGCCGGGGCCGTGTTGGTCCCCTGGCGCCGCTGCCAGCCGCCCGACACCCGGCGGTAGGTCACCGCTTCGCCGTCGCTGCGGAGGCGGTAGTTCTCCATCGGCGGCGACGAGATGCCGTTGATCTGGTCTGTCGGGCTGTTGGGCGCGAGCGCGGCGTCCTCGCCCCCGACCCGGATCAGGTGGAGCTTGTCGCCGATCTGGATGTTCGCCGGCGGCGGCAGGACGACGTCGCCGGCCGCGTTGAGGTTGATGAAGACGGTCTTCTCGCCGGAGAAGTCGGCGATCTGCGTCCCCGCCGCGGTGATCACCTCCTCGGAGTAGCCGCGCGCCGAGCTCTCGTACTGCCCGGTCATCGCCCACTCGGAGAACTGCGCGTCGTCGAGGTCGTTGACGACGATCTCGATCGCCCGCGCCGTGGCGCTGGTGACCTTGAGCTCGTCGTCGGGGTAGAGGAGGAGCCAGGCGCTGTTCGCGGTGAGCAGCGTCGCGGTCTCGCGGGTGGTCCCGCTCGGCGAGATCACGGCGTAGTTGTCGCCCGGATCGACGCCATCGGCGACGACGCGGACCCGCGAGGCGACGTTCTGCCGCCCGAGCGAGGCGGCGCTGAAGAGGCCGACCTGGCTGTCCGTGTCGGTGGTGTAGAGGTAGCGCGCCGCCTTGTAGGTGGCGCTCTCGGCGGTCACGCCGTCGAAGCTGCCCGACGACGCGCGGCGGTAGATCCGGTACTCCATGACGAGTGCTCCTAGCGACGCTCGCCGGCGGGCGGCGGAGCGTCAGACAGAGGGGGAAGGGAGGGGCGCCGGCAGGCGAGGGGGTGAGCAACGGTTGCTCAGCCGGCGGTCGAGCAACCGTTGCGCAGGCGGCTAGCCGCAGGAGCAGGAGCCGCCCTTGGCGCAGCTCTCGCAGCAGGCCTTCTTCTTGAGCTTGCGGTGGTAGACGGTCACCGAGACGGTCTCGAGGACCGACGACGCCGCCGGGTCGAGGCTGACGATCAGCCGCAGCGAGCTCAGGGCGCCGATCAGGATGTTGTCGCAGCCCTTGTAGGTCGGGAACGGCACCTTGATGCAGCCGTCGCCGCACTCGTACTGGTTGCCGAGCTGCGGGTTGCCGAACTCG
>JAGQIT010001218.1 GCA_020431135.1 Myxococcales bacterium
AGCGCTTCTCCGGCTCCTTCTCGAGGGCGCGCATCACCAGGTCGTCGACCGCCTCGGGGATCTCGACGCTGGGCACGCGGCGGCGCGGCGGCAGCGGCTTCTCGAGGAGGTGCTTGGTGAGGGTCGCCATGTAGCTCTCGCCGCGCAGCGGGACCTCGCCGGTGATGAGCTTGTACATGACGACGCCGACCGCGTAGATGTCGGCGCGGGGGTCGGCCTTGAGGCCGCGGACGAGCTCGGGCGCGACGTACTCCGGCGTGCCGACGAGCGCCGACTGGGTCATCGCCTCCTCGGTGTTCGCCTGGGCGTCGTCGAGGATCTTGGCGATGCCGAAGTCGAGGACCTTGATGAAGTCCTCGTTGCCGGCGCGCTGGATGCGGAAGCAATTCTCGAGCTTCATGTCGCGGTGGATGATGCCGCCGCGGTGGGCCGCGCCGAGGGCCCCGCACAGCTGCTCGGCGATCGCCAGCGTCCGCCGCCAGTCGAAGCGACCCTCGCGCTTGGCCGTCACCGCGAGGTCCTCGCCCTCGAGGTACTCCATCACCAGGAACGCGAGGCCGTCGTCGGTGTAGCCGAAGTCGGTGATGTCGACGATGTGCTCGTGGCGGATCTTCGAGGCCGCGCGCGCCTCGAGGAGGAAGCGCTCGATGTCCTGCGGGCGCTGGCTGTGCTCGTAGCCGAGGACCTTGACCGCGACCTCCTTGCCGATCAGCGTGTGCTCGGCGAGGTACACGGCTCCCATGCCGCCGCGGCCGATCTGCTTGATCAGGCGGTAGCGCTCGGCGAGGACCTCGCCCGCGAGGTCCTCCGCCGCCTTCGCCTTGGCCGCGGCCCGAGACAGGGCGCGCTTGCCCGCGTCGGTCTCGGCGAAGGCGAGGCCCTGGCTGACGACCGACACCGGCCCGTCGGCGCTCGGCGGATCTCCTGGGGCTCTTGCGGACATCGGCGGTCAGCGAAAAACGCCGCTAGCATAGCGGAATCCAGGCCCCAGATCCCGCTCGCACGGCGCGCGCGCAGTCGCGAGCCTGCGTCGGCGGGCTCCTAGCATCGCGCCGTTGAGGCTCGCGGCGCGGCCCGGCGTCGTGACGATCGCCGCGCGCGAGCACAGGGGCCGCGCTCAACAGGTCGCTAGAAGCGGACCCGGAGGTTGGCGCCGACGTCGGTCGTGGACAGCGCGGGCGTGAGGGCGACCTCAGACGAGGGCGTCACCTGTCGGCGCTTGCCGAGGACGTAGAGCGCGATCCCGGTGCCGAGCGCGGCGACGCCGAGCGAGCCGCCGATGATCGTCAGGAGGTTGGCGCGGCGGCCGACCTCGTCGAGGCGCTGGGCCTCGGGGGACGTCGACGCGAGGTCGGGGCGGCTCTTCAGCAGCCACTCGCCCTCGAATTCGGTGTGCGCGCCGAGGGCGAGGCCGGCCCCGGCGGAGCCGAGGAGGAGCGCGCCTGCGCCGATGAGGGCGACGCCAGCGGCGACCTTCGGGTCGCGGAGGCGGACGATCTGGGTCGGCTCGCGCGGTCGCCTCGGCTCGGGCTCGGCGGCGGGCTCGGGCTCCTCGCCGCCGGTCTCGGCGTCGGGCTCGGGCTCGGGCGC
>JAGQIT010001219.1 GCA_020431135.1 Myxococcales bacterium
AGCCAGTACTCGCTGGTGTCGTCGCCGCGGCCGAGCGGGACGCGGCGGTTGTCGAGGACCTGCTTCTTGAAGCGCTGCTTGAGCTGGAGCGCGCCGAAGCCGGTCTTCGACAGGTTCTTGGCCTCGACGTTCTTGCACATGCCCTCGATCCGCTTGGAGTAGGGATCGCGGGGCCAGGCGCCGATCGACCCGGCCAAGAAGAAGACCTTCACAGGGCGCGCGTCGTCCTTGAAGCGCCAGTTGGCGGGCTCCTCCGGCGCGGAGGCGGCCTCGGCGGGCTCCGGCGCCTGCGCGGCGGCCGTCGCAGGCGACGCGCTCAGGCCCACGCTCACACTCAGGGAGAAGAGGCCGAGCGCGAGCCCGTACGCCGCGCCGCTCGCGGGTCGCGCTCGGCGGCCCGCGGTCGTCATCGTCGTCGTCGTCGTCGTCGTCTTCCGGCTGCGCACGGGCGGGACGATAGAACGGGTCGGCTCACTCGACGACATTAAAGGTCTTTGTCGCGAGCTCGACGCCGTCTTCCGAGAAGATCCGCACGCGCCACGAGCCGACGTACTCGTTGCGGAGAACGAGGTAGGAGCGCGTCCGATAGGCGTGGAGAGGAAGGATCGTCACGCCGCGTCGGCGCTGGGCGAGATCGCCGTCCTTCTCCCAGATCACGTCCACGTCCTCCTGCGTGCGCCCGTGGACGACGCGGAAGCAGACGTTCACCTCGTCGCCGCCGCGGATCGAGAAGCCGTCGTCCTTGCCGCCGCAGCCGTCCTTGCTCCGCTTCGAGCCGAGCCAGATCCGATCGATGTGGATCCCGCTCGCGCCGATCCCTCCGACAGGCGGGCCGTCGTGGACCGAGACCGGGAGGCGGCGGAAGACCTTGGCGATCGCTGCAGGCGTGTTCTCGGGCGCCTCTCGGACGCCGCCGCGGGCCTCGCTCGTCTCGTCCTCCTCGTCGCGCTCCTGCGCGTCGGCGTCCGCGCGCTCGAGCGCCTGCGCGCCGTCGTCGACGATCTCGTCGTCGTCGTCGTCGTCGTCGGGAGATCTCTCCGCGAGCTGCGGGGTATCGACGTCGGTCGCTCCGAAGACGCGCGAGGTCGGCGTCACGGGCGACGCGCGCTTCTTCTTCGGTCGTCGGCTCATGGCCTCACGCGCGCCGGCTGTCCCCGCCGCCGGCAGGCGGACCATCGCCTGACCGTCGGTCCTGCTCGGGAGTCGGGTCGCCGCGCGTCCTTCGCTCTGCGCGTCGTCGCAGGCGGCCAACACCAGACCGACGAGCGAGCAGCCGACGACGGTCGCTCGCAGCCAGCGGCGAGGCGCCGCGACGTCGCGGCGACGCGACAGAACGCAGGACTCGGGCCGTCCTCCGCTCGGCGTGGACGAGGTCACGCGAGCCCGCGCGAGCCCCTCGCTGCTGGGCGCACGGGGACGCCCCGGTGCAGACGCCCGCCCGGGTCGATGCCGGCGCAGAGACGCCGACGCACGCCGCTCCCCCCATGCGGACATGTGGGCATCGTAGCAAGGAGAATCGCAGAGCGTGGAATAGACCGCCCTTTTCGGGCGTTGTCGGCGGATTTGCGCGCTTTGCGGGGGCGAACAGGCGTTCCGGCGCCGTCCTCGGCCCTCTGCGCCGCCGATCGGCCGCAGAGATAGTGCCACCGCGGTTGCCAGCCCTACGAGGCAGGCAACCTCGGGGGGAGATCGCTCCTCCTGACCTCGAGCGCAGACGCCCGCGTGGGCCAGGAGCGCCCGCGTTCGCCACATCGCGCTGCGCGCGCGCAAGACGATCGTTCGCTCTCCCTTGCTCCGATCTCGACATGCGGTCTAAAGAGACTGGCCATGTCCGGAACACGCGACCGTCGCCCCCCGACCCGTCTCCTGGCGCTCCCAGCCCTCGCGAGCCTGCTGACGTTCGCCTGCGACACGCCGCACTACACCCACGACCACCCCGACTGGGGGATCAAGCCGGCGCCGCCCGAGGTCCCGGCCTCGGGTCGCCCGGTGCCGCCCGGATCCTTCGAGGGCGTCCCGACCAGCCTCCTCAGCGAGTACGCCTCGCGCGAGCCGCTGACCCCCGAGGAGGCCGCCGAGTGGGAGATCCCCTTCAAGGCCAAGCGGATCGTCGTCGGCCTGCTGATCGACGCGGGCCACGACAACTACGAGAACCTCGAGATGTTCTT
>JAGQIT010001220.1:0-304 GCA_020431135.1 Myxococcales bacterium
GGAGCTTGCCCTGGCGGACGTGCATGACCACGAACTCGACCTGGCCGCCCTCGCGGTACATGCCGATGACGTCCTGGTCGCGCTCGCCCGTGCCGACGACGCGCTGGCTCTCGAGGGAGGTCTCGATCGCCGCGATCTGGTCGCGGAGGCGGGCGGCGATCTCGAAGTCGAGGTCGGCGGCGGCGGCCTCCATGCGCGCCTTGAGGTCGGCGACGAGCTCCTTTTGCCGGCCGCCGAGGAAGAGGGCGACGTCGCGGACCTGCTCGGCGTAGGCGGCCTCGTCGACCTCGTAGACGCAGGGGCC
>JAGQIT010001220.1:342-3487 GCA_020431135.1 Myxococcales bacterium
ACGTAGTCGGAGCAGGTGCGCAGCTTGAAGTGGCGGTTGACGACGCGGAGCGCGTGGCGGACCGAGCTCGCCGAGTGGTAGGGGCCGAAGTAGTGGGCGCCGTCGCTCTGGACCCGGCGGACGAGCTCGAGGCGCGGCCACTCCTTCTTCGGATCGAGGCGCAGGACCAGGTACTGCTTGTCGTCGCGCAGCTTGACGTTGAAGCGCGGGCGGTGCGTCTTGATCAGGCTGTTCTCGAGGAGCAGCGCCTCCTTGTCGTTGGCGGTGACGACGGTCTCGACGTCGCCGAGGAGGTCGCCGAGGAGCGGGACGAAGTGGCGGTTGTCGTGGCCGTTGAAGTACTGGCGGACGCGGGCGCGCAGGCGGTGGGCCTTGCCGACGTAGACGATCGCGCCGCCGCGGTCGCGCATGATGTAGACGCCCGGGTCGTCGGGGAGGCGCTCGACGAGCTCGAGGACCTCGGCGCGGCTCGTCGCCCGCGGCGCCCAGTCGGCGGGGACCGGGGGGATCGGCGTCCCGCGGGAGGAGCCGCGCTTCTTGGCGCTGCGCTTGCTCGTGGCCATCGCCGGCGAAGGCTAGCAGCCCGCGGCGGAGGTCGTCACGGCGCGGCGGCGGGGCGGAGGAGGAGGACGGCCGAGACCGGGGAGTTGTAGGCGCTGGCGTGCTTGAGGGCGACCTCGAGATCCCACGCCGGCCTGAACACGGCCTCGCCGGGGTGGATGCGGGAGACGCGGAGCTCGATCGTCTCGTCGCCGCGGCGGGCCTGGAGCTTGACCTGGCTGCGGTTGCGATCCCCGGAGAGGTGGGCGTAGCTGGCGCCCACGAGCGTCCACTCGACCCCTTCGGCGACCTGCGTCTCGCCTTCGACCAGGGCGAGCTCGGTCGCCGGCGGGTCGCTCTCGTTGGGGTTGTGCGCGTCCGCTGTTGCCGTGGCGGGAGGCGCGGCGGGAGGCGTCGCGGGGCTGCGGTGGAGAGCGCAGCTCGAGCCGACGCAGAGCGTCCCAGCCAACACAAGTGCAGCCGTCCTCACCTCGAAATTGTAGCGGACGTCGCGGGCGGACGTCGCGGGCGGTCTGCGATTGACAATCTCGGACCGCTCGTCTTCCATAAGCCGGTGTGGAGGCGAAGCGGGGCGCGGGCGCGGGCAGGAGAAGGGACGCGGCGGCGACGATGAGCCCACAGGCGGCCGAGGATCCGCGGCGCTGGCGTCGGCGGGCGATCACCGTGCCCCTCACCTTCCTCGCCGCCACGATCGTCCTCTGCCTCGCGTCGCTCCTCCTGCTCGTCGCGCTCATCGACGCGCTCCGCGGGTCGCGCTTCGCCTGGACCCGGGCGCTCGCCTGCGTCGGCTGGCTGGTGCTCTGCGAGTCCGCCGGGCTCGTGGGCGCCGGGGCGCTGGGTCTGCTCCGGCCGCTCCTCGGCCAGGCGCGCTTCATCGCCGGCAACTACGCGCTCCAGCGCCTGTGGGGCGCGACGCTGATGGGCGGGATCCTGCGGATCTTCGCCATGCGCCTGGTCGTCGAGGGCGATGAGGCGGCGCGCAGCGGTCCCTTCCTCCTCCTCGTCCGTCACGTCAGCACCGGCGACGCGATCCTGCCGCTCGTCTGCGTCGCCTGGCGCCACGGGCTGTGGCCGCGCTACGTCCTCAAGGCCGAGCTGCGCTGGGATCCTTGCCTCGACGTCGTCGGCGCCCGGGTCCCCAACGCCTACGTCCGCCGCGGCCGCGGCCGCAGCGAGGTCGAGCGCAGCGCCGCCCTCGCGGAGGGGCTCGGCCCGCGCGACTTCATCGTCCTCTACCCGGAGGGCACCCGCTTCTCGGCCGGCCGACGCGAGCGCAGGATCGCCGAGCTCACGGAGCGCGGCGATCCGCTGGCCGAGCGCGCCCGGGCGATCACCCACACGATCCCGCCGCGGACCGGCGCCGCCCTCGGGGTCCTCGGCCGCGCCGGGGCGCTCGACGTCGTCTTCCTCGCCCACGTCGGCTTCGAGAGCGTGCGGACCCTCGCCGATCTCTTCTCGGGGGCGCCGATCGGCCGGACGATCGCGGTCAAGCTGTGGCGGGTCCCGGCGGCCGCGATCCCCGGAGGCGACGCCGCGCGCCGAAGCTGGCTCTTCGCCCAGTGGGCCGAGGTCGACGCCTGGGTGGCGGCGCGCAGCGGGGCGTGAGCTACTCGTCGGCGCGCGGCCGGCGGTAGCCGACGATCCTCGAGCCCACGCGCGTGAGGATCGCCCGCTCGCCGAGCGACCAGGACTCGTAGACCGCCGGCTGGACCTCCTCGCGGTAGCGGCTCCCCTCGCCGTAGGAGAAGGTGATCGTGTAGGTCGCGCGCTGGCTCGTCCGCTGGTCGTCGGCGAGCGCGTCGAAGGTCGGGAAGCTGTAGCCGCCGTGGCCCTCGCCCGCGTTCTCCTTGGTGTTGACGGTGGTCCACTCCTCGGTGAGGTAGTCGCACCAGGTCTCGTAGACCGGTCGCGTGCAGTGCTTCGGCCGCGTGCGCTGGACGCTGCGCTGGCAGGTCTGCGGGACGGTCCGGCACGAGCGGGTGAACGAGCCGTTGGCGTTGTTGCGGGTCGAGCACTTCTGCGTCGAGCCGCAGCGGTAGCTCTCGGAGGTCGTGTAGCTCTCGAGGCCGCAGCGGTAGCGCTCGTCGCCGCGCTGCCGCTCCTGGCACGAGACGTCCTTGATCGCCGCGTACGCGCCGGCGCCCTTGACCGGGGCCTTGCCGGGGCGGGCGTGGACCTGACCCCAGTCGCCGCGCTGGACCTCGCGCCAGGCCTCGAGCTGGGTCGTGTGCGTCCAGTTGAGGCGGCTCACCTCGGCCTCGAGGCTCACCGGCTTGGGCGGGCCGCCGCTGGCGACGATGAGGCCGCCGCCGAAGAGCGCGCCCGCGACGGCGATCCCGGCGAGCAGCCGGCCGCGACGCTTCGGCGGGTCCAGGCTCGCCGCCGTGCCGGCGAGGCCGCTGAGGTCGAGGTTCGCGCTCGGCTCGCGCCGCGGTCGGCGGCTCCGGGCGCGCTTCCGCGGGCTCGATCCGTCCGCGCCGACGCGGGCGCCACAGCTCGCGCAGCGCCCCGAGACCGCCCGGTTGCCGGAGCCGCAGTAGGGGCAGCTCCAGTCGGCGCCGGCGTGGGCGAGGCGCAGCTCCTC
>JAGQIT010001221.1 GCA_020431135.1 Myxococcales bacterium
TCCCCGACAAGCAGCGCTTCCGCTGCACGATGGCCGGCCTGTGGATCCCGCTCAACACGGCGCTGATCGTCGGCTACGCCCTCGAGGGCAGCTTGACCGCCGCGACCCTCGAGACCACCGCGCTCCTCGCCCCGATGCTCGTCGTCGGCGTCGTCGTCGGCGAGGTGATCCACAGGCGCCTGTCGCAGTCCGCCTTCAACATCCTCGTCTACTCGCTCCTCCTCTTCGCCGGCGCGCTCCTCCTCGCGCAGCGCTAGGAGTCGGTCCGAGTCGTCGACGCGCGCTCTCAAGGACGAGCTGGCAGCGCACACGTCGACGCCGCGGCACCGGCTCCGCCGCACGCTTCGGGTCGGGCGTCGGGCACGAGCCGAGAGCGCCGACGACGGCGGCGCGGGGCCCGAGGCTGTCCGCTGCGACAGGCGGCGCTCAGCCGCCGGGGATCCCCTCGCAGATGAACGGGTGCTTCTCGTAGCCCTCGATGTCGACCCACAGGAGCGAGATCTTCTCCATCATCACGTAGCGCTCGCTGAAGCCGTTGTCGGGCTGTCCTGGCGACCACGGCGGGACGCCGATGGTCGCGCCGTAGCCCTCGAGCTTCGAGCCGTCGCCGATCCACTTGTACTGCTCGGCCAGATCGAGGATGCCCTCGTCCATCAGGCCGATCGACGGGCCGTCGCTGAGGAGCGCGACCAGGGGCGTGAGGGCGAGGTGCTCCTCCTCGCCGTCGAGCTTGACGTGGTAGACCACAGCGCCACCGCCGAGCGCGAGCTTCTTGCACTCGTTGTTCGCGTCGTTCGGGTTGTGGTCCTTGTCGCACGCGTAGTAGTAGTGCCCGCCGAACTCCATCAGGAAGCAGGTCGTCCCGAGGAGGCTGCACGAGACGTTCATCGGCGAGGCCTCGTCGAGGAGGCCGTTGCAGTTGTTGTCCTTGCCGTCGCAGAGCTCGTCGGCGCCGGGGTAGACCTGATCGTTGCCGTCGTCGCAGTCGCCGTGGTTGACGGAGACGCCCGGGCCGACGTCGTTGGGGCAGACCTGACCGAGCGAGTCGCCCGCGCCGTAGCCGTCCATGTCCCCGTCGGCGTAGACGTCGACCTTCTCCTCGACGGCGCACAGCTCACCGCCGGACGTCGTCGTGCCGCTGTCGCTGTCGCTGCTGCTGTCGGTCGTCGGCCCCGTCGTCGTCGTCACCGTCGCGTCGGTCGTCGGCTCCGTCGTCGTCGGCTCGCCTGTCGTCGTCCCGGTCGCCGACTCGCTGCCGCTCGCGTCGCTCCCCGTCGCGGTCTCCGTCCCGGTCGTCGACGCGCTGTCGCTGCTCGCCGAGGCGCTCACGCTGTCAGAGTCGGACTCCGTGAGGAGCCCGCCCTCGTCGTACTTCGGGTTGTCGAGGACGCACCCCGACGCGCCGCCGAGCGCGAGCACAACGCTGATCGCCGCGCACGACCGGAGACCGCTCCCAGCCCACGACCACACCATGGGTCCGAGCATACGCCCGGATCGCGGCGGCCGACGGGCCGCTGCGTCAGCACATCGCACCGACGCGAGCGCGGGCGCACG
>JAGQIT010001222.1 GCA_020431135.1 Myxococcales bacterium
ATGCGAGCGCTGGCCGGGATCGATCCGGAGCTCCAGCCGCGCCGCCACAGCCTCGCAGACGGCGCTCTCATGACCGCGGGCGTCGTCGCCGGCGCCCCGTGGCTCCTCCTCGAGCGGGCGCATCAGCCCTTCACGGCGCTCGACGCGTGGATCGAGGCCGGGCAGATCGACGACGCCGCCGCCGATCGCCTGCGCCAGGCGGTGGCCAAGGGGCGACCCCTCCTCGCCTACGGCTGTGAGCTCTGCCTCCTCGAGCCCCTCCTCCTCGCCCTCGCAGCCACCGCGGGTCGCGACGGGCGCGTCCTCCGAACCCCGCGCAGCCCCTTGGCCCTGCCCGCGGGCGCCCTCCCGCTGGACCTTGAAGATGGCTTGGGCGGCGACACATCCGCGAGAGCGAGCGTCGCCCTCGGACCGGCCCTCGCGCTGGCCGCGGCGTCGCGTCCGGAGTGGGTCGTCATCCTCGGACCGGTTCGCGGCGAGGAGCCTCGCCTCCGCGCCCTCACGCGCCGCGGTGTCCCGGTGCTCGTCGGCGTCGAAAGTGAATCGGTCGAGGCCGCGGGGGTCGCCGGCGGCGCGCTTGGCTGGGCCGAGGGGCCTTCGATCGACTACGCGGCGGCCGTCGCGATCGGACCCGGGGACGACGGAAAGCCCGCTCTCCGCGATGTGATCGAGCTCTGCGGCGACGGCGAGGCCGCCGATGATGACACGGGGAATGAAGGCACGAAGCGCGGACCCCCGGGATGATTCGCGGGAGCGGGCAGAGAGAACTTACGTATTTGAATACACGTTCTTTTCAAAATTGCAGTGACCGCATTGGTTTTCAGATCACGCACTTTGCAACCACCTCGACGCCTTGCGCAGACCGAGCGCATTGCCGATAGTACCTTCTCGTGAGTTCGCGGTTCCGTAGAGTCAGCCCCCTCCGGTGGGGTGTCGCGCTGTGCTGTGTCGGCGCGCTCGGCTGCCGTCCGCGCCGCTGCGAGCCCCCAGAGATGAGCGTCAACGTCGTCGTCCACCCCGGCGAACCGCTGAGCCCGAATGACCAGGGCGAGTCGCTGCCGACGACCGTCCACGTGTACCAGCTCGCCAGCGACGAGCCCATCGGCAAGGCCAAGCTCGACGCGCTCCTCAAAGACCCCGCGGACGCGCTCGGCGAGAGCTTCATGCAGGAGGAGCAGCTCGTGATCTGGCCCGGCGAGGATCAGACCCACGTGCTCCGACCCGGCGGCGAAGCCAGACATCTCCTCCTCGTCGCCGAGTTTCGCCGGCTCCTCGGGACCAGCTGGTACGAGTCCTACGACATCCCGGCGCGCGCAGAGCACGAGGCTGCCTTCTGTACACGCGAGCAGCGGCGCCGCAAGGAGCCCGACCGCGGTCCGCTCGGCGACCCCTGCTTCTTCGTCACGCTCGAGGGCTACTCCGTCTTCGGGACCCCGTCGAGCGCCGGCTTTGAGGGCGCCCGCCCCGACTGCGCGCCGCCGTCGTGGCTCTACGAGATCGACACGAAGGAGCGCCGCCGAGCCGAGCGACGCGAGCGCCGGCGAC
>JAGQIT010000102.1 GCA_020431135.1 Myxococcales bacterium
TCGCGGTAGGTCGGCTCGGTCCTCGCCGTCGTCGCCTGCCGGGCGAGCGCCTCGCTCCAGTCGATCGTCCCCTCGCGATCGGCGGCTGGCGCGTCGGCGACCGCGGCCCCGCCGTCGCGGTCGACGACGATGACGATCGGCGGGTAGGCGGCGTCGCGCCAGACCGGCGCGAGCTGGGGGTAGACCTCGGCGTCGACGATCACCGCCCGCGGCCGCGCGTACTCGAGGTAGTAGGCGTAGTCGTCGGCCGTCAGCCAGGTGTTCGCCGGGACCGCGACGCAGCCGGCCCGGAGGACGCCGAAGTAGGCGTAGGCGAACTCGGGGGTGTCGAGGAGGAGGAGGAGGACGCGATCCTCGATCCGCAGGCCGAGCTCGCGCAGGAGGTTGGTCACCTGGCACGAGGCCTCGACGATCGCCCGGTAGCTGATCTCCTGGTCGCGGTAGTAGATCGCGGTCTTGTCCCCGCGCCCCTCGGCGAGGCGGGCGTCGAGGAACCACTCGGCCATGTTCAGGCGGTCGGGGATCGTGATCGCGGGCATCGGTCTCCTCTGTCGCTGCTGCGGTCGCAGCCGCCGCGGCAAGGCGACGGTCCCATAATTGGCGGGGGCTCGGCAACGCCCGGGCGGCCGCGTCCGCGGCGACCGCCGCCGAGGATCCGCGCGCAGGGCCGCCTCCGCGGCGCGCTGGCGCCGGATCGCCGCGGACGCAGCCACGACGCTCGCGCGAGTCGCGGGCTACCGTCGTCGCGGAGATCGAGTATTTTGCCGGCTGTGGAGGTCGCCTACCCCCGCCTCAGCTTCGACCTCGCGCGCGACAGCTTCGTCGTCTGGCTGCGCTGGGTGTCGCTCGAGCGCCCGCCGTCGCCCGACGCCCCGCCCGCCCAGGGGATCCGCGTCGAGCTCAAGCTCAACCGCAACACCGTGCTCGGGCCGACGATCGTCTACCGCCGCGACCTCGAGGCGCCGGTCTACCTGCGAGCGAACCGCATGCGGACGATCGAGAGCGTCGAGGCGGCCCGCGGCGTCCTCGACCTCCAGCTGATCATCCACGGATCGATCGCCAACGCCCCCTTCGCCGCGCTCTATCACCTGCGCGACTACGAGGGCGAGGCGATCGACACGGCCGCGATCCCGGCGACGCCGCTCCTCCAGATCCAGCCGTCGACGCCCGGCGACCAGTGGCACGTCGCCGGCCAGGCGAACCTCCGCGTCGCCCTGACGGTCGAGGGCCACGCGCCGCACCGCCTCCCCGTGCTCAACTAGGAGGCTGTCCCGCGGGTCAGCACGCGCTCTCGGGTCCGTCGAGGCGCCGCGGCGCCGCTGTCCTGCGAACGTCGTCGCTGCGCGCGCGCGGTCGACGAGAGTCGGCGAGGCCGCGCGCGGGACCTATGCTGCGGACTCCTATGAGGCTGTCCGAGCGTTCGACGCGCGGCCTGTCACCGCTCGGCAAGCGCCAACGCGGAGCGCCCACGCACAACGCGAGAGCCCGCCGCGATCGTCACCGGCCGCCGCGAGCTCCCGCTCGCTCCTCCCTGAGCGTCGTCCTCTCGACGCCTACCAGGTGATGATGACCTCGCCGTCGCCGCTGCGCTGATCGGGCGTCGTCACCGGATCGACCGCGTTGCCGTAGTACGACGAGCCGCCGCCGCCGCCCGCCGCGTAGGCTCCGCCGCCGCCGTAGAAGCCGCCGCCGCCGCCGCCGATGTGGTAGGTGCTGCCGTTCGAGCCGCCGCCGGCCCCGAGCGCCCCCGGTGCGCCGGGGTTCGAGCCGGCGGTGCCGCCTGCGTTCTGCGAGGCGCCGCCGCCCGGCGTGAAGCCGCCGCCGCCGTTGGTCCCGACGACGCCGTCGAGGCCGCCGCCCGCACCGCCCGCGCCGTGCTCGGGGCAGCCGCAGTTGCCGCCGCCGCCGCCGCCGCCGACGAGGATACGATCCGCCAGGGTGTCGCCGCCGAGGCGGACGTCCGACGCGCCGCCACCTCCGGCGCCCCACTGACCGCCCTGACCGCCGCCGTTGAAGCCACCCGCGCCCTCCGTGACGCCCTTGCCGCCGACGTAGATGAGGAGCGACTCGCCCGGGGTGACGTCGAGCGTCCCCTTGGCGTAGCCGCCCTTGCCGCCGTCGTCCTGGATGTTGTTGCCGCAGCACTTGGCCCCGCCGCCCTGCGCACCCCAGGCCTCGACCGTGATCTGACTGACGCACTCGGGGACGACGAACTCCTGGGCGTTGCCGGTGTACGCGAAGGTCTCCATGCCGTTGCCGCCGCCCTGGATGGCGACGTCGACGCAGGTCTGCTCCGACGCCGCGCAGCCGAGCGAGTAGGACAGGCACACCTGGCCGGCCGCGTCGCCGAGGGTCACGGTGATCGCCTCGGTGCCCTGGCCGTCGTCGATCGTCGCGCCGTCGGGGACCGTCCACACGTAGTCGGTCGCGCCGTCGATCATCATCACGGAGAACTCGACGGTCGCGCCCGCGCAGGCGTCGGTCGGACCCATGATCGCGTCGACCGCGGGCGGCGGCGGGACGGCGAGGCAGGCCCCGTCGCCGCAGGCCTCGCACATCCCGCAGGCGACCCCGCAGCCGCCGCAGTTGTTGTCGTCGGTCTGCGTGTCGACGCACATGTTCTCGCAGGAGAGCTGGCCCTCCGGGCAGTCCGCCATGCACTGGCCGTCGCCGCAGACGAGGCCGCCGTCGCAGACGACGCCGCAGTCGCCGCAGTTGTTCGGGTCGGCCTGCGTGTCGACGCAGACGCCGCCGCACTCGACCTGTCCCTCGTCACAGGCGACCGCGCAGCCGCCATCGACGCAGCTCTCGCCCGCGTCGACGTCACAGACGACGCCGCAGTCGCCGCAATTATTGCTGTCCGTGAGGGGGTCGACGCACGCGTCCCCGCACTCGATCTGGCCGCCATCGCAGACACCGGAGGTCGTCTCGCCCGTCGTCGTCGACGTCGTCGTGCCGGAGGCCGTCTCGGTGCCCCCCGTGTCGGTCATGGACGTCGAGGACGTCGTCATCACGCCGGTCGTCGAGGTCGACGTCGCGGTCGTCGTCGACGTCGACGTGTCGGTGCCGCTGCTCACGGCGTCGTCGCCGGAGCAGCCGACGATCAGCGCGAGCGTGCTCGCGGCGAGGATGTGTCGAAGCGCGCGTACTTTTCCCATCAAAACCTGCTTTCGAAGTCTGACGAAGAGGGTCTCAGAGCCCCCGGGTGTTGTGAACACCGCCCCAACAGATCGGTAGGAGAACCGGCCAGCCGACATGTTTATGTCTAAAAGGACATACGTTGTCGCTCGCGCTCACCCGCTTGCGGAGCGACGCGATCGCGCCCGCAGCTACGCTTCCGCGCCGTCGCCGAGGCCGCTCGGGGTCCAGGCCCTCCAGTCGACCGTCGTGTCGACCAGCTCGCTCGTGATCAGGTCGAGCACCGTATCGCTGGCGTAGTAGCGGCTGTGGAGGAAGCGGACCTGATCGCCGATCGTCTTGCCGACCTTCAGGATCCCGGCGTAGAGCACCGCGAGCTGGCGGTCGCCGCCGAACATCGACGTCATGTCCTCGTCCGCCTGGAGGTTCGGCCCGGCGATCGCGTGCTCGCGGGCCGTCGGCCGGAGCAGCGACTCCTCGAGGTAGCGGGTGACGTCGACGCGCTGGAACACCCCCCTCGGGTAGCTGCTCCCGCGGTCGAGGTCGGCGACGCGGAAGTCGTTGAGGAAGCAGCGGTACCACGGCAGGCCGAGGGCGAAGCGCTCGAGCACCATCTCGATCAGGTAGAAGGCCATCCAGTCGATGAAGGGCCGGAAGAGCACGAGCTCGACGAGGCGCAGCGACCACGGCCAGCGCCGGCGGACCATCCGATCGAAGAGCCGCCGCGGCCGCGAGCCGAATTGCAGGAGGAGGTCGGCCTCGTCGTAGTGGCTAGTCACCAGGAGCACCTGGCGCCGACCGAGCGCCTGGTGGACCGCGGCCGCCGGCGGCCCGTAGAGCTGCCGCCGTCGCTTGCGGATCTGGTCGATCGGCCAGCTCACCGCCTGCCAGAGGAGATCCGCGAGGCCGGCGAAGAGGACGAAGGTCCACGAGCCGAGGAGCGTCATCACGACGATCGCCCCGAGCGACAGGTCGAACATGTCGCTGAACATCACGTCGCCGCCCGTCAGCATCCCGGCGATGCCGAGCAAGAGCATGAACGCGGCCGTGATCATGAAGCCGATGACGAAGAGCGCGAGGCCGGCGCGGAGCACCCTCAGCGAGCGCCGGCGGTCGATCAGCGGCGTGCCCAGGAGAACGAGGCGGCGGATCCTCACCTCCGGCTTGAGGTGGCGCAGCGCCTCGAGGCAGACGTTGCCGCCGTGCGAGTGGGCGATGAGGTTGACCTCGAGGGGCGCGGCCGCGGTCGCCCCGAGGCGCTGGGCGACGCGGCGCAGCGTCACCGCCAGCTCGAGGCCGGCGCCGACGCGGGCCGCGTGGGAGTTCGCCCCCGACCAGGCGAAGTCCTCCGGCGTGAGGCCGGCCTCGATCGCCGGCGCCCACACCGTCCCGGCGACCCCCTGCGCCGTGAGGGCCTCCTCCAGGCGATCGGCGAAGGTCGGCGTCTCCGGGTCGTCGCCGGGTCGCCACCAGCGCTCCTCACGGGCGAAGGTCCCGTGGATGATCGCGGTCAGCAGCCGCGGCGCCCCCTTGCCTCCCTGTCCCAATGCCGGCGGTATCCTAGCCCGGATCGTCCCCGCGCCGATCATGCCTATGCACCGACCGAGGGGCGTCGGCGCGCGCCCAGCCGCGTCGTGGCGCGCGTCCGAGCGAGGGCCGTCGGACTCCGCCCCGACGCCCACAAAGTGAAAGAGGAGAGCCCCGGTCGGGGCCCTCCTCTCTGAGCGACCTCCCGAAGCGGGAGGGGGCGCTCGCGGCTGGACTACATGCCCATGCCGCCCATGCCGCCCATACCACCGGCCGCGGCGCCAGCGTCCGCCGACTCCTTCTTGGGCTTCTCGGCGATCATCGCCTCGGTGGTGAGCATCATGCCGGCGACCGAGGCCGCGTGCTGGAGGGCCGAGCGGACGACCTTGGTCGGGTCGATGACGCCCATCTTGAGCAGGTCGCCGTACTCGCCGGTGCGGGCGTTGAAGCCGAAGGCGCCCTCGCCGTCGCGGACCTTGTTGACGACGACGCTCGGCTCACCGCCGGAGTTGGCGATGATCTGGCGCAGCGGCTCCTCGATCGAGCGGCGGACGATGGCGACGCCGAACTGCTGCTCGCCGGTCACCTCGACCTTGTCGAGCGAGCCCTGGGCGCGGATCAGCGCGACGCCGCCGCCCGGGACGATGCCCTCCTCGACGGCCGCGCGGGTCGCGTGGAGCGCGTCCTCGACGCG
>JAGQIT010001223.1 GCA_020431135.1 Myxococcales bacterium
AGAGGCGAACAACCTTCACTGCTTCTTTGTGCGTACAAGTGTCAGCGAACGTACACCTCGGGCAGAGTCATTCAATGGAGAAGCGGCGGATCCTCGGGGCATGTCCCGAAGACCCGCCGCGCCTGCGCGACCGCGTGCGAGCGCTACATCCCCGAGCAGTCGTTGGCGGGCATCGCCGCGATCCACTCGCTGATCAGCGCGACGCCGTCGACGTCGACAACCCGGTTCGGCAGCTCGGGCATCTTGATGTCCGGGTCGAGCGAGTTCATGCGGAAGGTGACGATGCTCTCCTCCGGCGCCCCGGGGACGATGTCGTGGCTGCGACCGCCGGCGCCGGGTCCCGCGGCCGCCGGCAGCTTGCACACGCCGACCTTGGCGAGGTCCTCCTCCCAGGCGAGGAAGACGAGGCCGCTCTTGTCCGCGCCGCCGCCGTCGCGGTGGCAGTGCGAGCAGTTGGCGTGGAGGTAGGCGCGGGCGCGGAGGTCGAGGTCGAGCGCCGGGTCCATCGGCGCCGGGAAGGCCTCGAGGGTCGCGGGGTCCGGGACGTCGCCCGCGAAGAGCCCCTGGTCGGCGAGCCAGGTGAGCTGGTTGACCTTCGCCCCGTCGACCTCGACCTCGAGGTTCATCTGCGGCGTGATCGGCCCGAGGATCTCGATCTCATCGCTGAGCTCGTGGCAGTTGCCGCACTGGTCGGTGTTGGGGACGATGTACTCCTCGACCTGCGCCTCGCCGGCCGCGTCGATGAACTCGACGTCGATCCGCTTGCCGACCTTGAGGAGCTCGGCCTCGGTCTCGTCGTCGTTCCACACGTAGGTCACGGGCACCCAGGCGCCGGCCTCGCGGATCAAGAGGCGGGTCTCGATGATCCGGCTGCCGGCCCCGGGGTCGCGGCGGTCGTGGTCGAAGAAGAAGGTCTTGACGACGATCGACCCGTCGGGGAACGACCAGCCGTCGCGCGCGTCGAAGGTGATCGCCTCGCCCTCGGGGAGCACGAAGTAGCGCCCCTTGCCGGCCTGGTCGGCCCACAGCGGCGACGCGACGGTGTAGGGGACGACGCCGTCCTTGGGGACGAGATCCTTCATCGACCCCTGGAAGAAGTCGTAGTCGCTGAGCTTGGCCAGCGGCAGCTCGCCGTCGGCGACGCAGCGCGTCGGGCCGTCGCAGGGGTCCGGGGTCTCGCCGCCGCCGGAGCAGGCGAGGGCGAGGGTCGAGAGGAGCAGGAGAGGGGGCAGGAGGGTTGATACGCGCACGATCACTCCGGGACGTCAGGGAGGGAGGAGTGCGAGCAGGCGGCGCCGACCTCCATCGGATCCGCGCTCGATGAGCCGCCGCACATCGCCGCCCAGAAGTAGGCCGCGCCGCCGTTGTCGCCGATGCAATTGGCCATCGCGTCGCCCATGACCATCAGGTCAGGATCGGTGCAGCCGTCGTCGACGATGTCCGGCAGCGGCGGCGTCATGTTGCCGGCGAGGACGAGCGCGAGCACGTCGGGGTCCGTCCCGTTGCCCTCGAAGGTGTTGTCGTGGACGTGGTTGCCCTGGCAGTAGCGGTCGAACGCCGGATCGTCGTAGGACGGCAGGAGGTCGAGGTTGTAGGAGACCATGGCGATCCCGGTGCTGTCGTTGCCGCGGACCGTGTTGTTGTGGAACTCGTTGCCGTCGGAGGCGAGGATGAAGGCGCCGACGCCGTAGGGGACCTCCGAGACGATCGTCCCGTCCTCGGCGAAGTTCGGCAGGTTGTTGTTCTCGATGATGTTCTCGTAGGCGTTGCAGCGCTTGCCGTCCTTCACCGGCAGCCCCGGGAGGTTGAAGATCAGCAGGCCGGCGGTGTTGTCGTGGGCGTGGTTGCGGCGGACGGTCGAGTCGGTGGTGTTCTCGATCTCGATGCCGGCGACGTTGCCGTACGCCTCGGAGTCCTCGACCAGGACCTTGGTCGACTGACCGACGTAGATCCCGGCGTCGCGGGCCCCCTTGACCCACACGCGCTGGATCGTCACGCCCGTGCAGCCGACCGGGTAGAGGCCGTAGGCGCCGCTCTCGACCGAGGCGTCGGCCGTCCACTCGACCGCCATGTCGCGGAAGGTGATGTTCGAGACGTCGTTGGCCCGGACGCCGTCGCCGGCGCTGTCGACGACCTTGAGGTGCTCGAGGACGACCTCGTCGCCGGTGATCAGGATGCCGTTGGCGCCGAGGTCCTGCTCGGCGAAGTCGAGGGAGGTCTTGTCGGCCCCGGCGCCGCGCAGGGTTAGGCCGGTCTTCGTGATCGTCACCTCGGTGTTGAAGTGGAAGGTCCCCTCGCCCACGCACACGGTCGCGCCGTCGGCGGCGTCGATAAGCGCGCCCTGGAGGGCGGCCTGGTCGTCGTCGCCGGGCGCCGCGATGTAGGCGTCGCAGCCCTCGGGGAGCTCGACGCCGTCGCTGTCGCTGCCGGAGTCGCTGTCTGTCGCGGTGTCACTCTCGGCGTCGGCGCTGCCGCTGCCGTTGCAGCCGAGGGCGAGGCCAAAGCCGAAGAGACACGCTGTCAGGTACCGAGGCGAAAAAATACGAAGTGAGGCCATATCACCGTCGTTGATAGCGTAGATTCGCGGCGCTCGGCCAGGACCTCCCGGTCGCGTCGACCCGACTGTTCCAGCGCGTCATGCGCCTTGCTGCACCGCAAGACACGAGTTGAACCCCCATGCTGCACCGCCGCAACTTCCTCCGTGCCGTCCTCGCCACCGTCGGCGGCGCCCTCGCGTCCGCTTGCCGCGAGCCCGAGACGTACGTCCCCCTCGAGGAGGGCGAGGCCTACTTCCCCCAATCGGTCGCCTCCGGGGATCCCCGGCCTGACGCCGTGATCCTGTGGACCCGCGTCGACGACCCCGAGGCCGCCGGCGACCTCGAGGTCCGCCTCGAGGTCGCCACCGACGACGCCTTCGTCGACGTCCTGACGATCGACGGCTCCGAGGCGCTCAGCGTCGCCGCCGAGGCGGCCTACGACCGCTGCGTCAAGGTCAAGGTCCGGGGCCTCGAGCCGGCGACGACCTACTACTACCGCTTCATCTACGCCGCGGACGGCCGCCGCTTCGTCAGCCGCACCGGCCGGACGAAGACCGCGCCGGCGCCCGACGCCGACGTCGCGGTGCGCTTCGCCTTCGTCTCGTGTCAGGACTACATCGGCCGCTACTACAACGCCTATCGCCGCCTCGCCGCACAGGAGCTCGACTTCTTCGTCCACCTCGGCGACTACATCTACGAGACCACCGGCGACCCGCGCTTCCAGGGCGGCGCCGACCGTCAGATCACCTTCGACGACGCCGAGGGGGCGATCCCCCACGGCGAGTACCAGGCCGCGCGCAGCCTCGACAACTACCGCCAGCTCTACCGGACGATCCGCAGCGACCGCGCCCTCCAGGCGACCCACGAGGCCCTGGCG